>CAZPQP010000027.1:0-14870 GCA_964588635.1 uncultured Bifidobacterium sp. | reverse complement strand
GCGACCGAGCCGGGGAAGCCCACGACGACGGCGCAGTCGAGGTCGCCGATGTCGATGCCGAGCTCGAGGGCGTTCGTGGCGATCACGGCGCGCAGGTCGCCGCCGGCCAGGCGCTGCTCGATCTGGCGGCGCACCTCCGGCGGGTAGCCCGCGCGGTAGGGCTCCACGCGCTCGGCCAAGACCGGCTGGCGCCGCGTCAGCTCTTCGCGCACGCCGCGCAGAATCAGCTCGACAAGCTGCCGGCCGGGCGCGAAGCAGATGACGCGCTGGTCGTCGCAGACCAGCTGGGCGACGAGGTTGACGGTCTCGTGAATACGCGAGGCGCGCTGGCCGGTCGCCTCGTCGAGCAGCGTGGGGTTCCACAGCGCGACGTCGCGGCCGGGGCTCGGTGCGCCGTCGTCATCGACGATCGTCACGTCGACGCCCGTCAGCGCACTGAATGCCTCGTGTGGATTGCCGACGGTGGCCGACGCGAGGAGCAGCTGCGGCGAGGCACCGTAGAGCGCGGCGCAGCGGCGCAGCCGGCGGATCACGTGTGCCACGTGGCTGCCGAACACCCCGCGGTACACGTGCGCCTCGTCGATGATGATCGCGCTGAGCCCCGACAGCCATTCGTCCCAGCGGTGATGGTGCGGGCAGATGCCGACGTGGACCATGTCGGGGTTCGACAGCACGAGGTTCGACTCGGCGCGCGCCAGCCGGCGGCTGCCCGTGTCGCCGTCGCCATCGACGAGCGAGACGCGCAGCTCGCGGCCGAGACCGAGTGCATGCAGACGCCGGGCCTGGTCCTGCGCGAGCGCCTTGGTGGGGGAGAGATAGAGCGCGCGGGCGTGCGACTCCGTCAGCAGCGTCTCGAGCACCGGCACGGTGTAGGCGAGGGTCTTGCCGCTGGCCGTGCCCGAGGTGATGCCGACGTGCCGACCGTCGCGGGCGAGGGCGATCGCCTCGGCCTGATGCGCCCAGAGCGATTCGATGCCGCCGCGGTTGAGCGCGGCGACCAGCGCAGGCGGCAGGTCCGTCGGCAGCGGGACGGAGGTGCCGACCGAGGCGGGCTGCTCGCCCCGGAAGACGAGGCGGTCATCGGGCGGCGCACCGAGGTCGAGCGCCGCATCCCACGACGCCCGCGGGCTCATGGCGCGTCGGGATGCGTCGCGGCGGGGAAGGAGCCGAGCACGACAAGCAGCGCCGAGCGGCTGGCCACGTCGGCGAGCGCGCGCTCGATGCGCGGATCGTCGCGATGGCCCTCGATGTCGATCAGGAACTGGTAGCGCCACGGCTCGCCCGGGATCGGCCGTGAATGCAGGCTCTGCATGTTGACGCCGTGGTAGCGCAGCGGCTCGATCGCGTCGTGCAGCGCGCCCGGCTGGTGGCCGGTCACGACGCGCAGCGCGGTCTTCCACGCCGTGCCCTCGGCGAACGGGAGCGGCTCGCGGGCGATCGCGATGAAGCGCGTCATGTTGTCGGGGTGGTCCGAGATGTCGTGCTCGAGCACCTCGAGGCCGTACCGCTTGGCGGCGGCGGGCGAGGCGATCGCCGCGCACGTCGGATCGCCGAGCTCCGCCACGATGCGCGCGGCGTCGGCGGTCGTGCTCGCGGCGCGCTGCTCGTAGTGGCCGTTGAGGAACGTGCGGCACTGCGCGAGCGCGACCGGATGCGAGTGGATCGTCGTGACGCCCGCCGTTGTGGCGCCCGGCACGCCGGCGAGGCAGTGCGGGATATGGATGATCGTCTCGGCCACGATCGGCAGCGAGCCGTCGGCGATCAGATCGCAGGTGTCGGCGACGATGCCGGCCAGCGTGTTCTCGATCGGCAGCACGCCGAGCTCCGCCGAGCCGTCGCCGACCGCGGCGTAGACGTCGGCGAACGAGCCGGCCGACGTGGCCTCGACCGCGGGGAAGAGCCGGTCGGCGGCCTCGGACGTATACGACCCGGCCGAGCCGGGGTAGACGACGGAGGTGGGGTTGAGGCTGCTCATCGCGAGGGGTCCTGCAGGAGGAGGCAGGGTACCAAGCGGCCGAGGTCAGGCCGTGCGGCCCACGTGCAGCGCCTGCAGCAGCTCGCGCTCGAGCGCGACCGCATCCGCATCGCCGAGCCGCTCGAGCGTGCGCGGGCGGGACAGCGGGATCTCGAGCTCGAGCGCGATGCCCGTGGCGCGCGGGCCCATCACGTAGACGCGGTCCGACAGCAGCACGGCCTCGCGCACGTCGTGGGTGATCAGCACGACGGTCCAGCGCTCGCGCTCCCAGATCTGCTCGAGCCACAGCTGGAGCTCCGTGCGCGTGAGCGCGTCAAGGGCGCCGAACGGCTCGTCGAGCAGGAGGATATTGCGGCCCTGTGCGACGGTGCGCGCGAGCGCGGCGCGCTGGCGCATGCCGCCCGACAGCTGGTACGGCCGCAGGTCGCCGAAGTCGCCGAGGCCGAACGTGGGCAGCAGTGCCTTGGCCTGCGTGCGCGCGTCGCGCTTGGACAGCCCGCCCGCCACCTCGCCGCCGAGGGCCACGTTCTGCTCGACGGTGCGCCACGGGAAGAGCACGTCGCGCTGGGGCATCCAGGCGAACGGGCTCGTCGTGCGGTCGAGCGCCTGGCCGTCGAGCAGCACCTCACCGCCGTCGGCCGGTTCGGTCCCGTTGAGGACGGAGAGGATCGTCGACTTGCCGCAGCCGCTCGGGCCGAGGATGGAGACGAACTCGCCGCGTCCGACCTGCAGCGACAGATCGTCGAGGACGTGCAGATCACCGAAGGCCTTGTGCAGGCTGCGCACCTCGATGGCCGGCGCGCTCACGGCTCCACCCTCCGGGCCGCCGCGTACCAGGGGATCGTCAGGCGCTGCACGATGAACGTGGCGGCATAGAGCGCGAGGGTCAGCGCCGCGGTCACGAGCACCGCGGCCAGCACGAGGTCGGTGCGGAACGAGTTGCCCGCGCCCTGGATGTACACCCCGAGCCCGGTCTCGGCCCCGGCGTACTCCGCGAAGATCGCCGCGACGACCGCGTAGGTGATCGCGATCCGCAGGCCGGTGAAGAAGCCGGGCAGCGCCGAGGGGAGGCGCACGAGGCGGAAGACCGTCGGCCAGCTCGCCCCCATCGTGCGGAGCAGCGTCACGGCGTCGCGTTCGCTCGAGGCATAGCCGTCGAGCAGGCCCACCACGATCGGGAAGAACGTCACCAGCGCGACGAGCAGGATCTTGGGGGTCAGGCCGAAGCCGAACCAGATCACCACCAGCGGCGCCAGCACGACGAGCGGGATCGTCTGGCTCCCGATCAGCACGGGCATGACCGAGCGGCGGGCCAGCCCCGACGCGTCGAGCAGGATCGAGATCGCGAACGCGAACACGACGGCGACGGCGAAGCCGAGCACGACCTCGCGCAGCGTCGGCAGCGTGCTCGCCCACAGCGAGGCGCGATCGTCCCAGCCGGCGCTGAGCACGCGCGACAGGGGCGGAAGCACGTCATCTCCCAGCTCGCCGGTGCGGGCGTACACCTCCCAGATCACGCCCAGGAGCGCCACGACGAGCACGGGCGGGAGCACAAGGCGGACGGTGCGGCGCATAGAGGAACGGTATCGTCCCTCGGCAGTCGCCCGATACCCGCGCTCCGCGCAGAAGGACCCGCCTTGATGACCACCTCGCCCGTCTCCACCCGACGTCGAATCGCCCTCGCACTGCTTGCGGTCGTCGTCCTCGTGGTCGTGGCGGCCTGCGGCGGCTCGTCGTCGAGCACGTCCACGGCGGGTGAGCCCATGACGGTGCCGGCCCAGCCGGCCGAGGTGAAGGTCGCCCTGGACTGGACGCCGAACACGAACCACATCGGGATCTACGTGGCGCAGGAGCTCGGGTACTACGAGGAGCAGGGCCTGACGGTCAAGCTGCTGCCCTACGCCTCGACGTCGCCCGAGACGCTCGTCTCGGAGGGCGAGGCCCAGTTCGGCTTCTCGTACTCGAACGGCATCGCCTTCGCGCGCGCCGCGGGCCTCGACGTCGTGCAGGTCTTCGCCAGCATCGGCAAGCAGCAGTACCTGCTCGCGTACCGGGCCGACGATGCCAGCATCACGACCCCGAAGGATCTCGACGGCAAGACGTACGCGGGCTTCGGCACGCCGAGCGAGGAGTCCGAGGTCGCCACGGTGATCAAGGCCGACGGCGGCAAGGGCGACTTCAAGAAGGTCGTGCTCGACACGGCGGCCTACGAGGCCGTCTACAACGGGCGCGCCGACTTCACCATCTCCGCATCGACCTGGGAGGGCGTGGAGGCCGAGGTCAACGGCAAGCCGATGAAGTACTTCGACCCCGCCGACTACGGCTATCCGGACAACTACTCGAGCACCATCATCGCGAGCAACGCGTGGCTGACCGCGAATCCCGACGTGGCCAAGCGCTTCCTCGCCGCCACGCAGCAGGGGTACCAGTACGCGGCCGACAACCCGGCGGAGGCCGCGCAGCTCCTGCTCGACGCCAACCCGCAGACGCTCAAGAACCCCGAGGTCGTGAAGCGGAGCGCCGAGCTGCTGGCCAGCGACGGCTACTACGCGAGCGAGGCGGGTGCGCTCGGGACGATCGACGGCACCCGGGTCACGACGTTCTACGACTTCCTGTTCGACAACGGACTGCTGACCGACGCCGACGGCAAGGTGCTCACCACCAAGCCCGACTGGACCCAGGCGTATACGAACGACTACCTGCCGGCGGGCTGATGCGCGCCGCCGACCTCGCAGCCTTGGCGCAGGAGGTACGGCGGCTCGAGCCGCGGGCCGGGGCCACGACGGTGGTCGTGATCGACGGGCCGTCGGGCAGTGGCAAGTCGACGTTCGCGACGCGTCTCGCCGAGGCGAGCGGCGCCGGACTGCTGCGCCTCGAGGACATGTACCCCGGCTGGGACGGGCTCGACGAGGGTGCGCAGCGGCTCGTCGACGACGTGCTCGAGCCGCTGGCGCGCGGCGAGCAGGCGACGATCCGCCGCTGGGACTGGCTCGAGATGCGCGAGCGAGAGCGCGAGCCGCTGGTCACCGAGCCGCTGCTGGTGATCGAGGGCGTCGGTGCCGGCTCGCGGGCGGCGGCGCCGTTCATCAGCCTGCTGCTCTGGCTCGAGGCCGAGACCGAGGAGCGCTACGCCCGTGCCATCGCCCGTGATGGGGAGACGTATCTCGGCCACTGGGATCGCTGGGCGGCGCAGGAGCAGGTGACGTTCGCGCGGGAGGGCACCCGGGACCGCGCCGATCACGTGTACCGCACCGACGACGACGCCTGGCGCGCGTCGTGGCAGTCCGGCCCGGCGGTCTGATCACGAGGCGCAGGGCCGGGGTAGGATCACGGGCATGGCAGACCAGCCGGGATGGGGAGAGGGCACGGCGCACGCCGACGAGGACGCGCTGATGGCTGGCCTCGCGACGATCGTCGGCCGCGAGACGCCGGAGATCCCGCGCGGCATGGGCGACGACGCCGCGGTGCTGTCGCCCGACCTCGTCTGGACGGTCGACGCGCAGGTCGATGGCGTGCACTTCCGCCGCGACCTCTCGAGCCCGGCCGACGTCGGGTGGAAGGCACTGGCCGTGAATCTCTCCGACATCGCGGCGATGGGCGCGATGCCGATCGCCGCCCTCGTCTCGATCGTGATCGGCGAGGGCGATGCCACCTCGCTGGAGCCGATCTACTCCGGTCTCGAGGTGTGCTCGCGGCTCTACGACTGCCCCATCGTCGGTGGCGACGTGGCGCGCGGCTCGGGCCTGGCGCTGTCGATCAGCGTGCTCGGCCGTGCCTCGATCGATCCGCCCGGCCGCGACGGCGCCCGCCCGGGCGACGTGATCGCGGTGACGGGCACGCTCGGCGAGTCGGCCGCCGGCCTGGCCGCACTGCTCGACCCGACGCTGCGCGACCTGCCCGGTGCCGACGAGTGCATCGAGCGCCACCGCCGCCCGCATCCGCGCCTGACCGACGGCGCGTTGCTGGCCCCGCACGTGCACGCGATGATGGACGTGTCCGACGGTCTGGCCACCGACCTCCCGCGCCTCGCGCAGCGCAGCGGTGTCTCGCTCACGATCGACCTCGACGCGCTGCCGCTCCACGAGGACGTGCGTCTGATCGCACAGACGCTGCGCCGCGCACCGGGCGCGTACGCCGCCACCGGCGGCGAGGACTACGAGCTCGTGATGGCGATGCCGCCGGCCGCCGTCGACGCCTGCGGCGTCCCCCTCACGGTGATCGGCCGCGTCGAGGACGGACCGGCGGGCGTGCGCTTCACCGGCGCGGGCGCCGACGAGGCGCTGCGCGGCTGGGACCACCTGGCGTAGTTAACAGAGGGGTCAGACCCCTCTGTTAACCAGAGGCCCCTGCCCTGCGATCGTCCGTTGGCACCTCAAGCGGCCGCCTGCCGCGGTGGTTAACAGAGGGGTCTGACCCCTCTGTTAACTACGACTTGATCTCGACGGGCATGCCGACCGCGACGTGGGTGAAGAGGTCCTCCACGTCGGAGATGTGCATGCGGACGCAGCCGTGCGAGGCGGCGGTGCCGATCGACCAGTCCTGCGGTGTGCCGTGGATGCCGACGAGCGGGGCGGACGTGCCGATCCAGCGGGTACCGAGCGGGTTGCTCGCGCCCGGAGGCACGGGCTCGAGACCGGCCGCCCACGGCGAGTTCGGCGGTGTCCAGGTCGGGTTCTCGATCTTCTCGGTGACGACGAAGCTGCCGGTCGGCGTCGGGTAGGCCGGCTGGCCGACGGCGATCGGGTACTGCTTGAAGAACTTCCCGTCGAGGTAGAGGTTGAGCACGAACTTGCTCTGGATCACGACGATCTTGCCGCCCGTGGCGCTGATCAGCGCGGGCCGGGCGATGCCGTCCTCGGGCAGCCCCTCCTTGCGCTGGTAGGCGCGGACCGCCTGCTCGACCTTCGCGTTGTACTCCCAGCTGAGCTTGCCCTTCCACATCTTGGCGAGCCGCAGCCGGCGCGTCAGGTTCGCCACGTCGTCGCCCTTGGCGCCGGGCGCGAGCGTCAGGTCGTTGGTCAGCTTCTCCGTCGAATCGACGTTGATCTCCTTGGTGCGCGTCGCGGTCTTCCCCGTTGCGTTCGTGATGAACAGCTCGACCTCTGACGTGCCCTGCGGCAGCTTGCTGGTCTCGATCGTGTAGCCGATCGACATCCGCGTGACCTTCGCGTCCTGACCGTTGACCTTCGCGACGACCTTCGTCGGGCTGGCCGAATCCACGAAGGCATAGACCTTGGGGCGGTCGGTGTCCTTCACCCAGCCGTCGATGCCGCCGAGGCGAACGCTGGGTCGGCCGGTGTCGACGCGCATCGTGTGCCCGGCGCGCGTCTCGTTGCCCGCGGCGTCGGCGGCCACGAGGGTCAGCGGCGTCACGCCGTCGGCGACGCCCGGCACGAGGGAGAAGGCGCCGGCCTCATCGGCGGTGGTCGCGACCTCGCCGTCCGCCCACGTGGCGGTGATCGTCGAGCCCGGCTCGGCGACGCCCTTGATCTTCGCGCTGGTCGACCAGCCAGCGGCGGTCGTGGCGGTCAGCTTGGGCGCGGTGCCGTCCGTCGTGAAGCTCCACGCGTAGGTGGCCGTGTCGTCGATCAGGTCGGACGAGGTGACGACGACCGAAACGCGGTGCGGGCCATCGGGCATCGGCGGCAGCGGCAGCACGTACCCGCTGGGCGTGCGCTCGGCCTGGTCGGAGAGGTCCACGCCGTCGACGCTGATCGTGGCGGACTTCGCCTGATCGGCGGAGCGCAGGACGATCCGCAGCGGGGTCGTGCCGTTGACGGTGGAGCCGGGGGCGGGCGAGACGGAGTCGACGACGGGGCGATCGGCGTAGGCGCGCGCCACGAGCACACCGCCGATCGCGACGACGCCCACCACGGCGACGGCGATCAGGCCGATGAGCGTTCTGCTGCGCACCTCCTCACGATAAAACAGGGCACACGTGTGCGGTGCGGGAGAACCGTAAGCCGGGCTTCAGCGCTTCGGCAGCTCGTGCCGCAGCGCGCGGACGCGCAGCGACGGCACGCGCCAGGAGGCCTCGGCGACGATGCGGCGCGACATCTTCGAGCCGCCTGCGACGCGGTCGGTGAAGGTGATCGGCACCTCCTCGATCCGGAAGCCGAGCAGGGAGGTGCGGTACGTCATCTCGATCTGGAAGGCGTAGCCCTCGGCCGTCACGTCGTCGAGGTCGATCGCCTCGAGCACGATGCGGCGGAAGCACTTGAAGCCGCCGGTGAGGTCGCGGATGCCGAGCTGCAGGAAGGCCTGCGCGTAGAGGCACCCGCCGCGCGAGATCACGCGCCGCGCGAGCGACCAGTCGCGCACGCCGCCGCCGCGCGTGTAGCGCGAGCCGATCACGAGGTCGGCGCCGCGCTGGGCGGTGGCGACGAGGTCGGGCAGGCGGCCGGGATCGTGCGAGAAGTCGCAGTCCATCTCGCAGATGTAGTCGTAGCCGCGGTCGAGCGCCCAGCGGAAGCCGGCCAGGTACGCGCGGCCGAGGCCCTCCTTGGCAGTGCGGTGCAGCACGTGCACCCAGTCGTGCTCGGCGGCCAGGCGGTCCGCGATCTCGCCCGTGCCGTCGGGCGAGCCGTCGTCGATCACGAGCACGTCGCCGGGGATCGTCGCGCGCTCGCGCGCCGCGCCGATCGCCTCGATCATCCGCTCGAGGTTCTCGCGCTCGTTGTACGTCGGCACGCAGACGACGAATCGCTCGGTGGCGGCACTGCTCATCCGGACGGATCATGCCGCACGTGCGAGGGCGGCAGCGCACTGCTGCCCGCTTGCGGGCGTCGGCCGGGTGTGCGACGTTGCGGGCATGCGCGCGCGACGGAGTCGACCATGGCGGTGAAGAACGGCGAGGTCGCCGACCTCTTCGATCTCCTTGCGAGCCTGTCGGAACTCGACGGCGCGATCGTCCACAAGGTGATCGCCTACCGCCGCGCCGCCGATCAGTTCCGCTCGACGGCGGAGTCGGTCGAGCGGATGGCTGAGGAGGGTCGCCTCACCGACCTGCCCGGCATCGGCGCGACGATCGCGGCGAAGGTCGATGAGTATCGCGAGACGGGCACGCTGCAGGCGCTCGAGACGCTCCGCGAGAAGTACCCGGATGGCCTCGTCGAGATGATGGGCGTGCCGGGCGTGGGGCCGAAGACCGCGAAGCGCCTCTACGCCGAGCTGGGCATCGACTCGCCCGACGCGCTCAAGGCCGCCTGCGAGGCGGGCCAGCTGCGCGAGCTGAAGGGACTCGGCGCGAAGAAGGAGCAGACGATCCTCGATGCGCTCAACGCCGGTGGCGGTCCGCGCAAGCACGTGATCCTGCTCGACCACGCGCTCGATCGTGCGGAGATGCTCGTCGAGGCGCTGCGCGCCGAGCCGGGCTGCCGCGAGGCCGAGATCGCGGGTTCGCTGCGCCGCCGCAAGGAGGTCGTCGGCGACGTCGATCTCGTCGCGTCGTCGGACGATCCGGGCCCGCTGCTCCAGCGCTTCGCGGAGCACCCGGGCGTGCAGGACGTGATTGCCCTCGGCGACGCCAAGGCGTCGGTCGTGCTGCACGACGGCATGCAGGTCGACCTGCGTGTCATCCACCCGTCGCAGTGGGGCTCGCTGCTCCAGCACTTCACCGGCTCGAAGGCGCACAACGTGGCGCTGCGCGAGCGCGCCCGCGATCAGGGCCTGAGCCTGTCCGAGCACGGCTTCGCGCCGATCGACGGCGGCGAGCCCGAGCCGTGCGCGAAGGAGGCTGATGTCTACCAGCGCCTCGGCCTCGCGTGGATCCCGCCCGAGCTGCGCGAGAACCAGGGGGAGATCGAGGCCGCGGCCGACGGCACGCTGCCGAAGCTCGTCGAGCTGAAGGACCTCAAGGGCGATCTGCACGGCCACTCCGACGCCTCCGACGGCAAGGCGACGCCGACCGAGATGGCGCAGGCGGCGATGGAGCGCGGGCTCACCTACTACGCGGTCACCGACCACTCGAAGGCCGTCGGCATGGGCATCGGCCTCGATCCGGCCGAAACGCTCGCCAACGCCAAGCGCGTGCAGAAGGCGGCGAAGGGCCTGGAGGCGAAGGGCTTCCACCTGCTGACGGGCATCGAGGTCGACATCCTGCCGGGCGGCGTGCTCGATCTGCCCGACGAGGTGCTGGCCGAGCTCGACTGGGTCGTCGCCTCCGCCCACGGCGTGCGCGGCCAGAATCGCGAGCAGCTGACGGCCAGCATGGTCGCCGCCATCGAGCATCCGCACGTCGACGTGATCGCCCATCCGACCGGACGCCTGCTCGACGGCCGCGAGCCGTACGACGTCGACGTCGAGGCGCTGATCGCCGCGTGCGCCCGCACCGGCACCTTCCTCGAGATCAACGCGAACCCGAAGCGCCTCGACCTGCGCCCCGAGCACGCGCGCGCTGCGATCAGCGCGGGGGTGAAGCTCTGCATCTCCAGCGACGCGCACAACACGGGCGGCCTCGACGTTCTCCGCTACGGCGTCGACACGGCCCGGCGCGGCTGGGCGGCGAAGGCCGACATCGTGAACACGCGCACCTGGCCGCAGATCCGCAAGCTGCGCAAGCGCGGTTAGGCGACGAGGACGAACGGCGGCGCGGCGATGTCCGGGGCGACGAAGCCGCGGCGCGCCTCGACGCTCATCAGCACCGGCTCGGTCCACCACCGCAGGGCGGCGTCGCGGGCGAGCTCGGCGATCGTCTCGTCGATCGTCAGGCCGCGCTCGACGGCGTCGGCGACCGCCGCGACGTAGAAGACGGTCAGCGTCTCGTGGTAGCCGCCCGTCTCCGAGTTCGCGACGCCGTGGGCGTCGTTGAGCAGGGGGATCCGCTCGCGGCAGAGCGCCAGCGTCGTCTCCGGTCCGTGCTCGGAGACCAGGACGTGCGCAGCGGTGATGTGGCCGCGGTGGGTCCACGCGGACTGGGGGAGCGAGGCGTCGAGGAGGCCGGCGGCGATCTGCTCGGGCTGCATGTCCGCAGTGTGGCAGTCGAGGGCGGACCGCACGCGGATGTGTCGTGCGCGAAAACCGGCAATCCGTTGCGAGCAAACAGCATGAAACGATAAACTGAAACGATTCACAGACAGTACGAAAAGGCCAGTCTGAACGCTCTTCGCAGAGGAATTCCCGGGAATCCGCCCGCGACGGGCGCAGCACGGTACGCTCCGCCCATGGCTGCCACGCCCAAGCGCCCCACGATCAAGCAGATTGCGGAGGAGACCGGGTTGTCGGTGACCGCTGTCTCGTACGCGCTCCGCGGCGAACGTGTCGCGCCGGCGACGATCGAGCGGGTCCAGGCCGTCGCCGACCAGCTCGGCTACAGCGCCGACCCGGTGGCGCGCGCCCTGCGTGGCGGGCGCACCGGCACGATCGGCCTGCTGGTCGGCAGCCTCGCCGATTTCTGGCAGCAGACGCTCGCCCACGCCGTGCAGCGCGAGCTGCGCAGCCACGGACTGCATACGATCCTGGCCGATGCCGATGGCGACCCGGCGGAGGAGCTCGTGCTCGCCGCGCGTCTCGCGGCGCAGCGCGTCGACGGCCTGCTGGTGGCGCCGATCGGCCCTGCCGGCGGTGACTGGGCGCAGCTGACGGCACGCACGCCGACCGTGACGATCTCGGGACGCCTGCCCGGCGCCGAGCTGGCGGGCGAGGTCGTGTTCGACCAGACCGCCGGCGTGGGCGAGGTGCTCCGCCACCTGCATGCGCTCGGGCACCGCCGCATCGCGGTGCTGTCGTGGGCGGTCGAGGCCTCGCCCGATCGTCCCACCGAGCGGGCGGTGCGTGAGCAGGCGGCCGCGCTCGAGCTCGACTGCGAGATCGTGCCCTGCGCCTACTCGCTCGACGGCTCGCGCCCCCTGGCACTCGAGGTGCTCGAGCGCAAGGACCGGCCCACCGCGCTCTTCTGCCTGTCGGACTCGATCGCCTACGGCGTGCTGCACGGCTGCCGCGAGCTCGGCCTGTCGGTCCCGGGCGACGTGTCGATCGTCGGCTTCGACGACCACCCGCTCTCGCGTCTCGTCGCGCCGCCGCTGACGAGCGTCAACTGGAGCATCGACCGCACGGCACGGGCTGCCGTCGGCTTCCTCGTCGATCACCTCGCCGGCGAGCGCGGCGAGCGGCGCGTCACGATCGCGCCGGCGATGGTCGTCCGCGAGTCGAGCGGTCCCGTTCCGCCTAGCTGACGGGCGCCGGCGGGTTCGGGTCGTACGGGCTGACCCATCCGTACGGGGGCGCCTCGGTGACGGCGTCGCCGGGCGGGAAGGCGCCGGGGCCGACGATGAACCACTGCGGCTGCGTGTTGTACGTCGAGACGAAGACGTCCTCCGAAAGCACCTTGCCGTCGCGCTTCACGATGCGCGTCACGTCGACGGCGAAGCCGGCCTGTCCATCGGTGTACGGCACGACGGTCTTCGGCGGGGCGGTCGGATCCTCGATGTAGCGCTTCTCGGGCTCCTTGATCGCGTACCGCTCGCTGACGCGCGTCTCCACGACACGGCCGTCCGACGGCGACGAGTAGAGGTTGACGATCATCGTGCTGTTGTCCGCGGTGGCGCGGATCAGGACGGGGTGATCGGTGTTGTTGGTGAAGCGGAAGTCGGGGCCGTCCCACGCCACGGTCGCGTCCATGCCCTCGCCGTAGTGGTAGATGTAGAAGTCGTGGTTGTGTCGCTCGTTGATCTCGAGGCCACCGGCGAACACGGCGTCGTACAGCGTCGAGGCGACCTGGCAGACGCCGCCGCCGATCGACGGGATCATCAGGCCGCCGACGATCGCCTGTCCCTCGAGGAAGCCGCGCTCTGGCGTTCGCGGACCGACCGCCTCGTTGAACGAGAACTGGTCGCCGGGCATGACGAGCCGGTTGTCGAGGATCTCGGCCATCAGGGCGACGTTGTGGATGCGGTTCTCCGACGAGTCGCCGAGTTCGGTGGTCGCGCCGGCGATCTTCGTGGTGATGCCGAACTTCTCCGCGTCCGCTGTGGTGCGGCGCGGAGCGATGCGCGTCAGCTCGATGTCGGCCTGGCGTGCGCCTCCGGAGATGGCGGCGGCGCGGACGGCATCGGCCACCTTGTCCGGGTCGAATCCGATGCCCTCCTTGGCGGGCTCGACCCACGCACGCTGGCCGTTCGTATCCCACATCGCGTTCTGCGGGTCGCGGATCCTGTCGCCCAGCACCTCGGTCACGGCGGGGGCGAGGAGCTTGGGGGAGAACGTGATCGTCGCCTTGCCGTCGACGTTGCGCACCATCACCGCGTTCTGCAGGGCCGAGGTCGAGAGCGCGCCGACGCGCTGGCCATCGGCGTTCAGCGCCACGGGCGCCGATGCGAGCTCGACGGCCTGCGAGGCGGCGGCCTTGGCCGCCTCCGTCGAGATCGAGGGCTGGGTGATCTCCGACTTGAGCACGAGCTTGCGCTTGCCGTTGAGCGCGGCATTCGCGCTGGCGAGCAGGATGGCGCGCGGGGAGATCGAGTGGCCGTTGCGGGCGGGGGAGATCGTCGTCTTGCCGTTGGCGATGCGCACGGTCGCGTTGCGCGCGGGCTCGGCGATCATGCGGAGGTTCGCCGGGATGCGGGCGCGCGCCGGGGTGGCGATCGTCGGCTCGATGTCGGACGAGTAGGCGAGCGGCAGGAGCAGCGACGGCAGGCGGCCGGTCTGCATTGCGCGCTCGACGGTGCGCCGGACGTCGATGCGCGCATCGAGCTCGGCGGGGTTCATCTCCGCCGACTGCGAGTCGAGCGTGACGGCAACGGTCCGATCGAGCTGGGGCGAGAGCTCGTCCTTCAGCTTCAGCCGGGCGTCCTCGGGCGAGAGGCCGCCGATGTCCACGCCGTGGACGGACACGCCCGGCGCCACCTCGCCGCGCATCGTGAGCCCGCGGACGATCACGAGGGCGACCAGCACCAGCACCACCAGGACGATGATCCGGCGATTGCGCGTGCTCTTGCGAGCGCGCCGGGGCGTGGCACGGTAGACCGTGCGCGGACCGGGGCCGGAGCCGGGCTTCAGAGGGGTGCGGGCAGGCGTGGAGTGGGCCATTGCTACCGGCAGCCCATGATACCCGTCGTCTGCGGTGTCCACTGCGATCCCGCTCGCACCCGGGTAGCATCAATCGCAGTGGAGACTCCCGAACCCGACGAGCCGCGGCGCGACGCGCCGTTCACGTGGATCTCGAGCCAGCGGGGCCGCTCGGCGCGCGCCGGCCGGCGCCACTGGGCGGACCTGCGTGGGCCGATGCTGGCGGCGGCGATCATCGGCCTCCTCCAGGCCGGTCTCGTGGGTCTCGCCCTCGAGGCCTTCTCGGGCTGGGGAGTGCGCGCGGTGGCGGTCGTCCCGGTCGTGGCGGTCTCGACGTTCCTGCTGGTGCTCTTCCTCGGTCTGGTGCGGACCTCGACGCGCGACAGCAGCGTGCTGGGCGGCGGTCCGGCCGCCGCGATCCTCGAGATCGTGGCGATCGCGACGCCGGTGCTGCACGACGGTCTCACGCCCGCCGCCGCGCAGCTTCTGGCCCGCGAGTCGCAGGCGCGTCTGGGCTACGCCGCGATCGCGGTGTCGGATCGCAGTCGCGTGCTCGCCCACGTCGGGCTCGCGGAGGACCACCACGGCGCGGGCACCGCGGCGCCGCCCGGCGCGGTGCAGGCGATGGACGAGGAGCGCGTCGCGCGTCTGCCCGCCGGCTGGCGGCACGGCTGCACCTCCACGTGCCCGCTTCGCTCGGCGGTCGTCGGTCCGCTGATCGTGCGCGGCCGCGCGGTCGGCTCGATCATCGCGTTCTCCGAGGGTGCGCTCGAGATCTCCGATCAGGAGCGCGCCGTGATGGAGTCGCTCAGCGGCCTCGTGTCGAGCGCGCTCGCCGCCGGCGAGGTCGAGGTCCACGCCCGCGCCAGCGCCTCGGCCGAGCTCGCGGCGC
>CAZPQP010000026.1:8906-15080 GCA_964588635.1 uncultured Bifidobacterium sp. | reverse complement strand
TCTACCTGGCCGACCACGCGCTCCTGCGCGACGGCGGCATCGACCTGCTCGCGGCCGTGATCGCCGTCGCCGTCTTCATGCTGCACCGACGCGGCGTGCCCGTGCCCGTCCTGGTCGTGACGGCCGCTGCGATCGGCGCGCTGACGGGGCTGATCGGCCCCTCCGCAGGTCTCGTCGCCTGACGCCGACCCCGTGGCATGATGCCGGGATGACGCGCACCGATCCTCTCAACGCGCGCCGTCCGCTTCCGGGCGTCGACGGCGTCGAGTACTTCGCCCTGGCCGCCTGCGACGAGGCCGGCATCGACACCTCGAAGCTGCCGTACACCGTGCGGGTGCTGCTCGAGATGCAGCTGCGCCACTCGACCGGCCCCCACGTCTCCGAGGCCGATATCCGCGCCCTCGCCGCCTGGCCCGCTCCCGCGCCGGAGGGCACGTCCGTGCCGTTCATCCCGTCGCGCGTGATCCTGCAGGACTTCACCGGCATCCCGACGATCGCCGACCTCGCGGCCATGCGCGATGCGCACGCCACGCTGGGCGGTGACCCGGGCGCGATCGATCCGCTCGTGCCCGTGGACCTCGTGATCGACCACTCGGTGCAGGTCGACACGTTCGGGACCCGGTACGCCTTCGAGAAGAACGTCGAGCGCGAGTACGAGCGCAACGGCGAGCGCTACCGCTTCTTCCGCTGGGGCCAGGGCGCCTTCGGCCGGCTGCGCGTCGTGCCGCCGGGCATGGGCATCGTCCACCAGGTCAACGTCGAGCACCTCGCCTCCGTCGTCGACGTGCGCGAGGTCGATGGCGGCCAGGTCGCGCTGCCCGACACGCTCGTCGGCACCGACTCCCACACGACGATGGTCAACGCGCTCGGCGTGCTCGGCTGGGGCGTCGGCGGCATCGAGGCCGAGGCCGCGATGCTCGGCCAGCCGCTCGCCATGAGCGAGCCGATCGTGATCGGCTTCGAGTTCCGCGGCTCGCTCAACCCGGGCGTCACCGCCACCGACCTCGTGCTGACCGTCACCGAGCGCCTGCGCCAGTACGGCGTCGTCGGCCGCTACGTCGAGTTCTGCGGCGACGGCCTCAGCGCGCTGTCGATCCCGGACCGCTCGACGCTCTCCAACATGGCGCCCGAGTTCGGCGCCACGGCCGCGACGTTCCCCGTTGACGCCGAGACGATCCGCTTCCTGCGCGCCACCGGGCGCGACGCGAGTGCCGAGGTGGCCGAGGCGTACTGCCGTGCGCAGGGCATGTTCCGCGAGGATGGCCAGCCGCTCGCCACGTACTCGGATGTGCTCGTGCTCGATCTCGCCGAGGTCGTCCCGAGCCTCGCCGGCCCGAGCCGCCCGCAGGACCGCGTCGAGCTCGGCGGCGTCCGCGAGAGCTTCAAGCAGGCGTTCCCGCGCGAGTCCTCGCCCGTCCGCATCCCCGTGCAGGCGCTGGTCCCGGCCGAGGCCGCCGGCGCCACGACGACCGCGGAGGACTGCACGGTCGACCACGGCAGCGTCGTGATCGCCGCGATCACCTCGTGCACCAACACGTCGAACCCGTCGGTGATGGTCGCCGCGGGCCTGCTGGCGCGCAACGCGCGCGCCAAGGGGCTCGAGACCAAGCCGTGGGTCAAGACCAGCCTCGCGCCGGGCTCCCGCGTCGTCACCGACTACCTCGACAAGGCCGGTCTGACCGGGCCGCTCGACGAGCTGCGCTTCAACCTCGTCGGCTACGGCTGCACGACGTGCATCGGCAACTCCGGCCCGCTGCCGGAGGCGCTCGATGCCGCCATCTCCGAGCACGAGCTCGCCGTCGGCGCGGTCCTGAGCGGCAACCGCAACTTCGAGGGCCGCGTCCACCCCAAGGTGCGTGCCGCGTACCTCGCCTCGCCCCCGCTCGTCGTCGCGTACGCGCTGGCCGGCACGCTCGACATCGACCTCACGTCGGAGCCGATCGGCACCGACCACGACGGCAACGACGTCATGCTCGCCGACATCTGGCCGTCGATGGAGGAGATCAGGGACGTCATCACGTCGTCCCTGACCGAGGATCTCTACGCCAAGGAGTACGGCGCGATCTGGGATGGCGACGAGCACTGGCGCGCGCTATCGGCCCCGACCGGCGAGACGATGGACTGGGATGCCGACTCGACCTACGTGCGCCAGCCGCCGTTCTTCTCCGGCATGGCCGCCGAGCCGCGCGACCTCACCGACATCAGCGGCATGCGCGCGCTGGCCGTGCTCGGCGACTCGATCACGACCGACCACATCTCGCCCGCGGGCGTGATCCAGCCCGACGGCCCGGCCGGCCGCTGGCTGCTGGAGCACGGCGTCGAGCAGCGCGAGTTCAACTCGTACGGCGCGCGCCGCGGCAACCACGAGGTGATGGTGCGCGGCACGTTCGCGAACATCCGCCTGCGCAACGAGCTCGTCCCGGGCACGGAAGGCGGGCTGACCGCGTATCAGCCGTCCGGCGAGATCATGTCGATCTACGACGCGTCCGAGCGCTACCAGGCCGAGGACGTGCCGCTGATCATCATCGCGGGTCGCGAGTACGGCTCCGGCTCCTCGCGCGACTGGGCCGCCAAGGGCACGCTGCTGCTGGGCGTGAAGGTCGTCATCGCCGAGTCGTACGAGCGCATCCACCGCTCGAACCTCGTCGGCATGGGCGTCCTGCCGCTGCAGTTCCCCGAGGGCGTCAACCGCGGCACGCTCAAGCTCGACGGCACCGAGACGATCAGCGTCTCCGGGCTGCCGACGCTCGAGGCACGCGGGACCATCGAGGTGACGATCACGCGAGCCGACGGCTCGTCCGAGTCGTTCGATGCGCTCGCACGCGTCGACACGCCGGTCGAGATCGAGTACCTGCGCCACGGGGGCATCCTCCCCATGGTGCTGCGCCAGATGGCCTAGAGCCCGAGCAGCCGCTCGAGCACCTGCGCGACCCCGTCGTCCGCGTTGGACGCCGTGATCTCGTCCGCGGCGGCGAGCACATCGGCGTGCGCGTTGGCGACGGCGACGCCGTGCCCCGCGCTGCGGATCATCGGCAGGTCGTTCGGCATGTCGCCGAAGGCGATCACGTCCTCGAGGGCGATGCCGTGGCGGGCGCACGCGACGCGCAGCCCGCGGGCCTTGTCGACACCGGCGGCGGAGAGCTCGACGATCCCGTAGCCCGAGTGCGTGACGTTGGCGCGCTCGCCGACGATGCGCTGGACGACGCGGACCAGCTCGTCATGGTCGAGCTCGTCGTCGCGGACGATCAGCTTGGTGGTGTCGTGGTCGCGCACCATCTCGAGGACGTCGCCGAGCAGCGTGTCGTCGGGAATCGGCCAGCGTGTCGGGTAGTCGGTGTCGCGCCCGAACTGGAAGGTCATCTCGCAGGCGAAGCGGCAGCCGGGCGCGTCCTGACGCAGGTGCTCTACGAGCTCGACCGCCAGAGCGCTCGGCAGCGGCGCATGGTCGATCACCGCGTGCTCATCGACGTCGTACAGCAGGGCGCCGTTGGCGCAGACGACGATCGAGTGCGCCCCCGTCGCCTCGGGGAGGTCGCGCACCCAGCGCGGCGGACGCCCGGTGACGAGCACGACGTCGATGCCCCGCGCGATCACCGCGTCGAGGGCTCGACGCGTTCGCTCGCTCACCGCCCCAGCGGGGTCGAGCAGCGTGCCATCCAGATCGGAGGCGACGAGGCGCGGCAGCGAGGGCGTCACGCGGCAACCCAGGCTGACGAGTTTCCGTTATTCGCGGTGGCACTCATCCGCGGCACAAGCATGTCACGAAATCCCCAATGCACGATCGAAATAGCTCCCTCCGCTGCGGATCCTCCGCAGATACCATCCCCTCCTCCCGTACGACGCCGAGGCCCGCGCTTGCGGGCCTCGCGCGTTTCCGGGCTCATCCGAGCAGGAAGCCGAGGAAGACGGTGTTGGCCACGAGCAGCACCGCGACGACGACGGTGAGGCGCGTGAGGTTTCGCTCCATCACCTGCGTCGCGCCGAACTGGCCCTGGCCGATGCCGAACGCACCCGAGAGCCCGGTGTCCTTGCCCGAGTGGGCGAGCACCAGGACGATGACGAGCACCCCGAGGATCACCTGGAGCGCGACGAAGATGCCTTCGATCATGGGCGGAGTGTACCCCGCCGTCTAGATCAGCGCGACGGTGCCCGCAGGCCCGTCGAGGAGACGGCCGATCACGGGTCCGGGCAGCAGCGAGGGATCGGTGCCGGCGGGGACGGCGGCCAGCAGGCCCCCCGAGGTCTGGGCATCGCACGCCAGCGTGATGAGCGCGTCCTCGGTGCCGCTTCCGGCCGTCATGTACGCCGCCGCCGCCGCGCGGTTGCGGCGCGACCCGCCGGGGATGACATCCGCTTCGACCAGCTCGCGGACGCCCGGGATCAACGGCAGCGCGCCGAGCTGGAGCTCGGCGGCGCAGCCCGACTCGCGCAGCAGGTTGTGGAGGTGCCCCACGAGCCCGAAGCCCGTGACGTCGACGACCGCCGTCGGTCCGACGGCGCGCAGCGCGTCGGCCGCGGCGGCGTTCGTCATCGCCATCACCTCGACGCCCGCGGCGAGGACCGCGGCCGTCGCGGCATCCTTGCGCATCGCGTTGGCGACGATCCCGCTGCCGAGCGGCTTGGACAGGCACAGGAGGTCGCCGGGACGCCCGCCGCTGTTCGTCCAGAACGATCCGCCCGGGGCGATGCCCGTGACGGCCAGACCGTAGAGGGGCTCGGGCGCGGTGACCGTGTGGCCACCGACGATCGAGACGCCCGCCGCATGCGCCGTGGCGGCACCGCCGCGCAGGATCTCCGTCGTGACCGCAGCCTCGACGCCCGCCGGGATCGCCATGATCGCCAGCGCGAAACGCGGAATGCCGCCCATCGCGTAGACGTCGGAGATCGCGTTGGCCGCGGCGATGCGCCCGTAGTCGAACGGATCGTCCACCACGGGTCCGAAGGCGTCGATCGTCTGGATCAGCGTGCTGCCGTCGTCCAGGCGGATCACCGCGGCATCGTCGAACGTCGCGCCGGAGACGAGGACGCTCGGATCCTCGCGATGCGGCACGCCCTGGAGCACCTCTGCGAGCGCCGCGGCCGGGAGCTTCGACGCGCAGCCGCCACCCGTGGAGAGCTGCGTCATGCGGATCGCCGAGGCCATGGCCGAACAGTAGCGACGGCCCGCGGATCGGCCGACGATCGGCGCTACGCTGCGGGCATGAAGACGCGCACGCTCGGAAGCAGCGGCGTCGAGGTCTCGGAAGTGGGCTTCGGCGTCTGGACCCTGGCCACCGGCTGGTGGGGCGAGTACACCGACGACGAGGCGGTCGCCCTCCTCCGCCACGCGAAGGACCGGGGCATCACCTTCTACGACACCGCCGACACGTACGGCGAGGGTCGTGGCGAGATGCTGCTGAACAAGGCCTTCGGCAACGACGCCGACGTGGTCGTCGGCACGAAATTCGGCTACGACATCTACTCGCCGTGGGAGCGCAAGGGCCACGTCGAGCGCCCGCACGACTGGTCGCCCGCGTTCGTCCGCTACGCGCTCGAGCAGAGCCTCAAGCGCCTCGGTCGCGACCAGATCGACTTCTACCAGCTGCACAATCCGCGCATGGACGCGCTCCAGGACGACGCGCTCTGGGAGTACCTCGACGAGCTCCTCAAGGCCGGCACGGTGCGCTCGATCGGCGTGGCCCTCGGGCCGGCGATCGGCTGGCGCGACGAGGGCGTCTGGGTGGCGAACAACCGTCCGCTCCACGCCATGCAGGTGATCCACAACCTGCTGGAGCAGCAGCCGGGCCGCGAGTTCATCGAGAACGCCGCCGCGAACGGCGTCAGCATCGTGGCCCGCGTCCCCCACTCCTCCGGCATGCTCGAGGGCAGGTACACGACGGAGACCACGTTCGCCGAGAACGACCACCGCCGCCATCGCCCCAAGGCGTGGCTGATGGAGGGCGTGCAGAAGGTCGAGGCCGTGCGCTTCCTCGAGACGCCCGAGCGCACGATGGGGCAGGCCGCCATGCAGTGGCTGCTCCACGAGCCCGCGGTCTCGACCGTGCTGCCGAACATCTACAACGTGGAGCAGATCGACGAGTTCGCCGCCACCTCCGACACGCCACCCGTCACCGACGAGGAGTTCACCCGCGTCGAGGCGCTGTGGGAGGAGGGCTTCGGCGTCGAGCCGTACAC
>CAZPQP010000026.1:5202-8806 GCA_964588635.1 uncultured Bifidobacterium sp. | reverse complement strand
CGACCGTGGCAGAGCGATTGATGGACAAGGGGATCTCGGCGGACGCGTTCGCCGGGGAGCAGCCTGAGCGCGCCCGGATCGTCGTGGTCGGCGGTGGCATGGCCGGCACCGGCACCGCGCTGGCGCTCGCCGAGGCGGGCGAGCGCGACGTGGTGGTGCTCGAGCGACACCGAATCGCCAGCGGCACCACCTGGCATGCCGCGGGACTCGTCGTCCGCGCCCGTGGCTCGCATGCGCTGACCGGATTCGCCGATCGCAGCCTCGCCATCTACACCGACCTGCAGGAGCGCACCGGCGTCGACGTGAACCTCAACCGGTGCGGCTCGCTGACGCTCGCCACGCATGCCGGCCGCTGGGACGAGCTCCGCTACGCGGCGGGGATCGCCCGGCACCACGGCATCCCGGTCGAGGAGGTCGGTCCCGAGGAGGTCGAGCGCCTCTGGCCGCTCGCCACCAGCGCCTCCGTCGTCGGCGCGCTGCACCAGCCCACCGACGGCCACCTCAACCCCGGTCATGCCAGCCTCGCGCTCGCCAAAGCGGCGTCCGACGCCGGCGTCCGGATCGCGGAGGGCGTCACCGTCACGGGCATCCTGCGCGATGCGAACGGGGTGACGGGCGTCACGACCACGACCGGCCCGATCGCGTGCGAGCACGTCGTGCTCGCGTGCGGGCTGTGGACCCGCGACCTCGCGGCGAGCGCCGGTGCCGCCGTGCCGCTCTACGCCGCCGAGCACGTCCACGTGTCCACCGCCCCGATCGAGGGCGCCGTCGACACGCTGCCCGTCCTGCGCCAGCCCGACGGGTACTTCTACGTGCGCCACCACGGCGGCGGACTGATGGTCGGCGCGTTCGAGCCGGACGGTGTTCCCCGCAGCGTGCCGTCGCTCGGCGCGGACTTCGCGTTCGGCGAGTTCCCGCCCGACTGGGAGCACTTCGCCCCCGTCCGCGCGAACGCCACCGCGCGCATTCCGGCCCTCGCCAGTGCCGAGTTCGACCGCTTCCTCAACGCGCCGGAGTCGTTCACCCCCGACGCCAACTTCTGCCTCGGGGAGACGAACGAGGTCGACCGGCTCTGGGTGGCTGCGGGCTTCAACTCGCAGGGCATCATCTTCTCGCCCGGCGCCGGGGAGGCCCTCGCCGCCTGGCTCGTCTCCGGTTCGCCCCAGCACGACGTCAGCGAGGTCGACGTGCGGCGCTTCGCGCGCGAGCAGGCCAACCGCCGGTACCTGCATGCCCGTACCTACGAGGGCCTCGGCCGTCTCTACGCGATGCACTGGCCCGGCCTCGAGGCCCACACGGCCCGCGACATGCGCCGCAGTCCGCTGTGGGAGCGCCTGCGTGATCGCAACGCGTGCTTCGGGGAGGCGAACGGCTGGGAGCGCGCGATGTGGTTCGCGCCGGCCGGCGTCGAGCCCCGCACCGAGTACTCGTTCCAGCGCGCGAACTGGTTCCCGCACGTGCGCGAGGAGCACATGGCGGCCCGTGAGGCCGCGGTGCTCTTCGACCTCTCGTCCTTCGGGAAGTTCGATGTCGCCGGACCGGACGCACTGGCCGTCGTCCAGGAGCTGTGCACCCGCGACTGCGACACCGCCGTCGGACGCGTCACGTACACGCTGATGCTGAACGACGGCGGCGGGATCGAGCTCGACGGGACCGTCGTCCGCCTCGCGGACGACCGCTTCCGCGTGATCGTCCCCACCGTGGCGCACGCCAAGACGCTCGGACTCCTGGAGCGCGGCTGTCGCAACCGAGCCGCCGCCGTCTTCGATGCCACCGCGGGGTTGGCGACGCTCGCGCTGATGGGGCCGCGGAGCCGCGACATCCTGCAGTCGATCTCCCCCGACGACCTGTCGGCCGAGGCCTTCCGCTTCGGCACCGCGCGCGACGTCGAGGTCGGCACGGGGTACGCGCACGCACTCCGCGTCTCGTTCGTCGGCGAGCTCGGCTTCGAGCTCTATCCGTCTACAGACCAGGCGCCGGCGCTCTTCGATGCGCTGATGGAGGCGGGCGCGCCGCATGGACTCCGCCTCGCCGGGTACCACGCGCTCAACTCGCTCCGCTGCGAGAAGGGCTTCCGCCACCTCTGGCACGACATCGGCGTGGCCGACAATCCCGCGCAAGCCGACATGGCGTGGCTGCTCTCGCCCGGCACCGGCTATCGCGGCGAGGCTGCCGTGGCCCAGGCGCCCGCCGCGGAGCGCCGGCTGCGCCTGATCCGCCTCGACGATCCGGAGCCGATGCTGCTGCACGGCGAGACGGTCTTCCGCGACGGCGAGGCCGTGGGCTTCGTGACCAGCGGCGGCTACGGACATGCGATCGGCGCCGCCTGCGGCCTGGCGATGCTCGCCGCCGACTGCCCCGCGGGCGACGGCTACACGGTCGATGCCGGCGGCACCCTCGTCCCCGCCACGGTCGCCGACGAGGCCTGGTACGACCCAACCGCCGCGCGCATGCGCTCCTGAGGCCCGACGATCCCGGCCGGGCTCCGGCGACGTCGCGTCACAGGCGCATCTGCAGAACGGCTAGGTGGCGCGGCCGGCGACGGCCGTCAGCAGATCGAGCATGCGGCGCGCCTGCACGACATCGGCTTGCGCATCGGCCTTGGCCTGTCCTGCGGGATCCTCGCGCGGCAGGTCGAGCGCCGTGCGCAGCCCGTCGAGGATCGCGTCCTCGCTGGTCGGATCGACGCGGATCGCCGACGTCTCGGGGAGGTCGCGCGCCACGGGTGCGGTGCTCGAGACGACGAGGGGCACGCCACAGGCCACCGCCTCGAGCGCACCCAGGCCGTAGCCCTCGCTGAGCGCGACGAGCGCCGCGGCGTCCGCACCGCGCAGCAGCACGG
This sequence comes from uncultured Bifidobacterium sp., assembly GCA_964588635.1. Lineage (GTDB taxonomy): Bacteria > Actinomycetota > Thermoleophilia > Gaiellales > F1-60-MAGs149 > F1-60-MAGs149. The sequence continues at coordinate 5,964 of CAZPQP010000026.1, read as the reverse complement.
GCACCTGCTCCGGCGGGACGGCGCCGAGCAGCCGCACGCCGCTCATCCCGCGCAGCGTGTCCTCGAGCGGGCCGGAGCCCGCGATCCACAGCTCGCCTCCACCCCGCTCGGCGAACAGCCGCTGCGCGGCGCGCGCCAGACGCTCTGGGTTCTTGCGCTCGATCAGGTTGCCGATCTGGACGATCAGCGGACGCTGCGGCGGCTCGCCGTAGGGCGAGAGGTCGGCCGTGCCCGGGCGGAACAGCACCCGATCGACGCCCGTGTTGATGACGTCGATCTCGAGGCCGGGATAGACGGCGTCAAGGCGCTCCGCCAGCGCCGGCGACACCGCCACGACCCGATCCGCGCCCTTGACGGCGCGCCGCATGCTCGCCCGCAGCGCCGTGGAGCGCTCGAGGTGCGTGACGTCGCCGCCGTGCGCCACGAGCACGTACGGCACCTTGGCGGCCTTGGCGGCCCGTCGCGCCATCAGCGCGGTCGGCGTGAGGTAGTGCGCCAGCACGACGTCGGGCTGCATGCGGTCGGCCGCGTGCGTGCCGCGGCTGCGCAGGCCGTGGTACTTGCGCGCCGTGCCCAGCCGACCCGTCGTCTGCTTCTGGAGCCCGACGACCTCGACGGTGCAGCCGTTCTGCTCGAGCGCGCGCGTCTGCCGCGCCACGAAGACGCCGTACTGCGGCACCTCGAGCGAGGGGATCATGTTGGAGACGACGAGGACTCGGAGCGAATCGCGCACCTACTGAGGATGCCGCACGTTCCGGTCGC
>CAZPQP010000026.1:0-5102 GCA_964588635.1 uncultured Bifidobacterium sp. | reverse complement strand
CACGTTCCCCTGCGGTTACGCCGAGTTTGCAATCCGGTGAAATCCGCTCGGCGCCACCCGCGCAGGAGTACGCTGGAGGTATGGGAACCCACCTGCACATCGCGCACCGGGGGTACCGGACCGGGCTCGGCGACAACACGCTCGCGCAGATCCAGGAGGCGATCCGCCTCGGTGCCGACATGGTCGAGGTCGACGTGCGCCGCCGGCGCTCCGACGGCGAGCTGGTCCTGGCGCACGACAAGGGTTCCAACGAGACCGCTCCCCGCCTGCGCGACGCGCTGGCGCTGGCCCGGCACCACAACATCCCGCTCAACCTCGATCTGAAGCAGAACCACCTGTCCGAGCAGCTCGTGCGCGAGCTGCGCGAGGCGGGGATGACCGAGCGCGTCGTGATCACGGGCGGCGGCTGGGAGCAGGCGCTGTGGATCCGCCACCTCGAGCCGCGCATCCGCGTGGGCCTCACGATCCCGCGTCGCCACCACGATTGGATCCGCGCACTCGGCTGGGTCGCCAACCGCGCCTGGCGCTTCGTCTGGACCGGCCGCGTCGACCTGCTGCTCAAGGCCACGCACTGTGACCTCGTGACGGTCCAGCACCGGCTCGTCACGCCGAAGCTGGTCACCCAGGTGCACCGCGCGGGGGGCGAGCTCTGGGTCTGGACGCCCGACGACCCGGCGACGATCGCGCGCCTCGTGGCGATGGGCGTCGACGGCGTCTGCACGAACGTGCCGGATCCGGCCCGCGTCGCGGCCACGCTGCGCAGCGCCGCACCCGCCGCCGCGGCGTAGCCTCAGCCGAACGTGCGCACGGTGTACACCACCGCGACGACGACGCCGATCACCAGCACCAGTCGCTGGAGCACCTTGGCGGGCACGCGGCTGGCGACATGCCCGCCGAGATAGCCGCCGAGCAGCGCGCAGACGAGCATCACGCCGGCCGTCATCCACAGCACGTGCCCGGAGAACAGGAAGATCACCGCGGCGAAGCCGTTGACGACGAGGCTCGTGCACTGCTTGAGCGCGTTGATGCGCGTGAGGGTGTCGACGAGGACCATGCCGAGCACGGCGAGCACGATGATGCCCAGCCCACCGCCGAAGTAGCCGCCGTAGATCGCGGCGAGGAAGACGCCGATCGCCGGACCGACGAGGTGCTCGCGCCCGCCGTGCAGCTGCGAGATGCGGGCGGCCACGTGGCGCTTGACCTTGTCACCGAGCGCGAGGATCACCACAGCGCCCAGGATCAGGAACGGCACGAGCACCTTGAAGGCGCTCTCCGGCGTGATCAGCAGCAGGATGGCGCCGACGATGCCGCCGAGGGCGGCCGCCGGCAGCAGCACGCGCATGCGCCGACCCTGCCCGACGAGGTCGCCGCGCTGCGCATACGTGCCGCCGAGATAGCCCGGCACGAGCGCCACGGTGTTGGTGACGTTCGCGGTGACCGGTGGCACGCCGAGGGCGAGCAGGACCGGGAACGAGATCAGCGTGCCGCCACCGGCGAGCGCGTTGACGAGCCCGGCGGCGAGCGCGGCAAGGCCGGCGATGGCGTACTGGCCCGGCGTCATGCCGGCAATCTACGCGGTTCTAGGCCGTCTCGGCGACATCGCGGCTGGCGCGATGCTGCTCGATCTTGCGCTTGACGCGCTGCAGGGCGTTGTCGACCGCCTTCGGATCGCACCCGGCCTGCGCCGCGATCGCGTCGTAGGAATCACCGGCCATGAAGGCGGCCAGCACCTCGGACTCGAGCGGGGACAGCGAGGAGCCGAGCATGGCGACGAGCGACTCGAGCTCGTCGCTCGAGACGACGCACGAGGCGGGGTCCATGGTCGGGGAACCCGCGATGGCGTCGCCGAGCGTGCACTCGCCGCCCTCGGGATCGGCGCCGGCCGGCGTGTGCGAGAAGGAGATGTAGCCGTTCAGCGGCTGATGCTTGTTGCGGGTCGCGCCCTTGATCGCCGTGATGATCTGACGCGTGATGCACAGCTCGGCGAAGGATCGGAACGACGTCTCGCGATCGACGCGGTAGTCGCGGATCGCCTTGTAGAGGCCGATCAGACCCTCCTGCTGGAGGTCGTCGGAGTCGCCGCCGGCCAGGAAGTAGCTGGAGGCCTTGAGGCGAACGAACGGCTGGTAGCGGCGGATCAGCTGATCCAGCGCGGCATCGCTGCCGTTGCGGGCGCGCAGCACGAGGTTGAGATCGCCCTGATCTCGCTTCTGACGGGCTGCCGGATCGGCGGTCCGTGCGGTCGTTGCTCGGGCGGTCTGCATGGGGGTTCTGCTCCTCCAACCCGGGGACGAAAACCCTCATCGTGTAGATGAGGTTTACCCGGACGACCCCATGCTGCCTGACGCATTTGGGAAATGCAAGCGCAATCTAAAGATTCATAGGGTTGTTCCTAATTTGCCTGCAAACCGTTACAAAACAATCCATAGGGATACCCCGTGGATTTCGGCTCTATCAGCGGGATCACGAGGTGTTAGTAGGCTCGTGCCTATGCCCCAGCCTCTGCAGAGGTTCAGATCTGTGCGCGCTGGCGCACAGCCTCGAACAGCAGCACGCCTGCCGTCACCGACACGTTCAGCGACGAAATCGATCCCGCCAGGGGGATCGAGACGGTCTGGTCGCACGCGTCCATGACCCGTGGACGCACGCCGGACCCCTCGGCCCCGAGCACGAAGATGCAGCCGTCGCGGTAATCCGCGTCCGTGTAGCCCGTTTCACCGTCGGCCGCAGCCGCGTAGCTCCAGATCCCCGGCCGCTTGGCGCGCTGCAGCCAATCCGCCAGGTTCGGCGCGACGGCGATCGGCAGATGCTCCACCGCACCGGCACTGGCCTTGGCCACGACGGCGGTGACGATCGCGCTGCCGTGCCGCGGCACGACGAGCCCTGCCGCCCCGGCGCACTCCGCGCTGCGGACGATGGCACCGAGGTTGCGCGGGTCGCTGACGCCATCGAGCGCGATGATCAGCGGGGCGTCCGCGTCGAGGAGATCGTCGGGATCGGCATACGGGAAGGGATCGACGCGCGCCGCAATGCCCTGATGATCGGAACTGCCGGCGAGCGCGCCGATCTCGTCGGCACCGGTCACACGGACCGGGCAGCCGGCGTCGCGCAGCCAGGGCAGCGAGCCCTTGGCCTTCTCCGTGACGAGGATCTCGTGCACCGCGCGGCGCCCACGCGTGGCCTCGTGGACGGGCTGGCGCCCGTAGAGGACGTCCCCGCTCACGCCGGCTGCAATTCGGGGCCGTCGGCGAGATCCTGCACGACCCACCCGAGCGCCTTGAGCTCGTCGCGGATGGCATCGGCCCGAGCGAAGTCCTTGGCGGCGCGGGCCGCCTCGCGCTCCTGCATCAGCGCCACGGCTTCGGCCGGCGGCCCATCGGCCGCAGCACCCAGGCCATCGAGCCCGAGAACCCACAGGCAGTCGATCAGCACGGCGCGGGCCTGAGCGACATCCGCGGGGTCGGCATCGCCGGCATCGGTGGCGGCGTTGAGCACGCGCACGAGATCGAACAGCGCGGCGAGGGCCTCCGGCGTGCCGAAATCGTCGTCCAACGCCGCACGGAACCGTGCATCCGCCTCGTCTGCAGCGGCGGCCAGCGGCCCGCCGGCAGCTGGTGCGGCGTCGCCGGCGATGCGGGCCGCGCGGCGCAGCGCCTCGCGCAGGCGATCGTTCGACTTGCGGGCGTCCTCGAGCGAGTCGGGGCTGTAGTCCAGCGGCGAGCGGTACTGCGCACGGGCGAACAGGCTCAGCAGCGTCTCATGACCTTCGCGATCGAGCGCGTCGGACAGGCGGTCGATATTGCCGAGCGACTTGGACATCTTGTCGCCGCCGAAGCGCAGCATGCCGTTGTGCAGCCACGTCCGGGCGAACGGCCGGCCCGTCATGGCCTCGGACTGCGCCCGCTCGTTCTCGTGGTGCGGGAACTTGAGGTCGATGCCGCCGCCGTGGATGTCGATCTCCTCCCCGAGCGCCGACATCGCCATCGCGGAGCACTCGATGTGCCAGCCCGGCCGCCCCATCCCCCACGGCGACTCCCAGGCGGCGTCCTCGCCCGGCTTCTGCGCCTTCCACAGGGCGAAGTCGAGCGGCGCCTGCTTCTTCGCGGTGATCTCCTCCGGCTGCATCTCGTCGATCCTCTGTCCGGACAGCGCGCCGTAGGACGGGAAGTCGGCCACGCGGAAGTACACGTCGCCGTCGGATTCGTACGCATGGCCGCCCGCGATCAGGCCCTCGATCATCTCGATGATCTCGGGCAGCGACTCGGTCACCTTCGGCTCGACATCGGGACGGCCGAGGCCGAGACGCGTGGTGTCGTCGAGGTACCGCGCCGACTCGCGCGCGGCGAGGTCGCGGCTCTCGATGCCCTCGGCCTGCGCCGCGGCGTAGATCTTGTCGTTGATGTCGGTCAGGTTCGAGACGACGCGGACGTCCCAGCCGGTGCGGCGCAGGTGGCGCGCGAGGGTCATCGCCACCACGAAGGGGCGCGCATTGCCGACGTGGACGGGGCCGTACACCGTCGGACCGCAGACGTAGAGGCCGAGTCGCCCGGGCACGAGCGGCTCGACGTCGTGCGTGGAGCGGCGAAGGGAGTCGTAGAGGCGGAGCGTCATGGCTGATCCAGCACGGCCTGGGCGCGGGCGATGACCTCGTCCCGCGGCAGCGCCGCGAGCAGGAACGGTAGCGGGATGCCGTGGTCGGAGGACGTCAGCACCCGCCGGATCGCCTTCTTGCCGGCGCTGAGCGCGTCGACGTCGCGGGTGTCGTGCTCGAGCAGCGCCGCGGCGGCCGCGCGGTCGGCGTCGGTGGGCGGCAGCGGCACGACGCGCTCGACGACGCCGGCGACGAGCGCCGCGGCCTGCGGGATCGTGGCCGCGTCACCGAGCCCCGGGGCGAGCAGGGCGAGCTGCTCGGGCGAGCAGGCGACGCCGATCCGCGTGAGCTCCTCCCCCACCTGCCGCGCCAGCTCGGCGACCGGGAGGAGCGCCAGATGATCGCGCCCGAGGCGCTCGAGCAGCGCCGGATCGAGGCGCGTCGTGCCGTGCCCGAGGCGCGTCGGATCGAAGACGACGGCGAGCTCGGTCGGAACCGAGGCGGGCAGCGC
>CAZPQP010000025.1:0-15424 GCA_964588635.1 uncultured Bifidobacterium sp. | reverse complement strand
CCTCGAGGTGAATCGGTCCTTTCGGACCGAGCCACCTCGAGGCCTTCGCGTCGTCCGACGACGATCAGTCCAGAACGGCGCCGCGCGAGGCGGGGCCGACGAGCTTGGCGTACTTGTGGAGCGCGCCGCGCGTGTACTTCGGCGTGGGGCGCTGGTACTTCTTGCGACGCTCCTCGAGCACGGCCTCGTCGACCTCGAGGTCCAGGCGCAGCTCGGCGACGTTGATGTTGATGATGTCGCCCTCCTCCATCAGGCCGATCGGGCCGCCCTCGACGCTCTCGGGGCAGACGTGGCCGATGCAGAAGCCGCGCGTGGCACCGCTGAAGCGGCCGTCGGTGATCAGCGCGACGGTCTCGCCGAGACCGGCGCCCATGACGGCGCCGGTCACGCCGAGCATCTCGCGCATGCCGGGGCCGCCGATCGGGCCCTCGTCACGGATCACGATGACGTCGCCGTCGTTGATGCGCCCCTCGACGACCGCGTCCATCGCGGCCTCTTCGCCCGAGAACACGCGGGCGGGGCCGCGGAACTCGCGGATGCCGGTCGAGGCGACCTTGACGACGCCGCCTTCGGGCGCGGCGGTGCCGCGCAGCACGAGCAGGCCGCCGTCGGAGTGGACGGGGTTCGAGAACGGGTGCACGATCGTGCCGTCGGCGTTGGGGGCGTCCGCGAGGGCCTCGGCCATCGTCTGGCCCGTGACGGTCAGCGTGTCGCCGTGCAGGTGGCCGGCGTCGAGCAGCTCCTTGAGGATCACGGGGATCCCGCCGACCTTGTCGAGGTCGGCCATGACGTACTGGCCACCCGGCTTGAGGTCCGCGATGTGCGGCGTGCGGGCGGCGAGGCGGTTGAAGTCGTCGAGCGTCAGGTCCACGCCGCACTCGTGCGCGATGGCCAGGAGGTGCAGGACGGCATTGGTCGAGCCACCGCCGGCGTTGACGGCCATGATCGCGTTCTCGAACGCCTGCTTCGTCATGATGCGGCGCGGCGTGAGCTCCTGCTCGACGGCCTGCACCGCGATCTGACCGGCCTTCTGCGACCACTCGAGGCGGCGCGCATGCGTGGCGGGGGCGGAGGAGGAGCCGATCGGCGCCATGCCGATCGCCTCGCCGATCGTCGCCATCGTGTTGGCGGTGAACATGCCGCCGCACGAGCCGGCACCCGGGCAGGCCTCCTTCTCGAGCTCGAGCAGGTCGGCCTCGCTCATCGTGCCGCGCGCGACGGCACCGACGGCCTCGAAGACGTCCTGGATGTTGACGTCCTTGCCGCGGAACTTGCCGGGCATGATCGTGCCGCCGTAGAGGAAGCAGCCCGGCAGGTTCAGGCGGGCCATGCCCATCAGCATGCCGGGGAGGCTCTTGTCGCAGCCGGCGATCGTGACGGCGCCGTCGAAGCGCTCGGCGTGCATCACGAGCTCGTAGGCGTCGGCGATGTTCTCGCGCGAGACGAGCGAGGCGCGCATGCCCTCGTGGCCCATGGCGATGCCGTCGGAGACGGCGATGGTGTTGAAGATCAGCGCGACCGCACCGGCGTCCCGGACGCCCTTCTGCGCCTCGACGGCGAGCTTGTCGAGGTGGTAGTTGCACGGCGTGACCTGATTCCACGACGTCGCAACCGCCATCTGCGGCTTGGTGAAGTCCTCGTCGGTGAGGCCGACGGCCCGGAGCATCGCGCGCGCGGGGGCGCGGCGGAAGCCCTTGGTGATCTCGTCGGAGGGGCGCTGGTTGTTGCTCATGACGGCATCGTAATGGGTTCCGGAGACCCTACGCCGCCAGCGCATCCCCGGGGTGATCGGCGAGCACGGCGAGCACGGCATCCGCATGGCGCTCGAGGAACGCCGGCCCGACGCCGGGCAGCAGGCTGAGCGCATCGGGCGTGGTGGGGCGTGTCGCGGCGATCGCGTGCAGCGTGGCGTCCTTGCCGATCACGTAGGCAGGCACGCCTGCCTCCTTGGCCGCCGTGCTGCGCCACGCCTTCAGCGCGATCAGCAGGTCCTCAGGCACGTCGTCGGGGATCGGCGGGGCGGCCGACCGGCGCTTGGAACGCGTGCGGGTCGCGGCGGTCTCGGGCAGGATCTCGATGGGACTGCAGACGTCGCAGCAGCGGCCGTCTGCAACCGGCTCCTGCTGGTCGCCGAAGTAGCGCAGCAGCGTCAGGCGGCGGCAGGCGTCGCCCGCGGCGAAGGCCTGCGCCGCGTCGAGGCGGTCCCAGCGGCCGCCGTCGATCCTGCGGGCGCGCAGGCGCACCTCCTCGGCGCGGTCGGCGCCGAGCTTGCGCAGCTTGATCCGGCCGCGCCAGAGCTGGCTGGAACCCGGGAGGAGCTCGGCCGCACCGACGGCCTCGGCCGAGGCCAGCCAGGCGCGGGCGTCGTCCTCGAAGGCGTCGAGCATGCGCGCCAGCTCGGACGGATTGACGGAGAACTCGCCCGTGTCCTGATCGGCGAGGTGGGCGAGCGCGGCGAGGACGCGGTTGACCTCGTCGGCACCGAAGTGGGCACGGCGGATGAGCGCGCCGAGGATGCCGCGGTCGCCGCTCGAGTGCAGCAGCACGCAGCGCGACGGCAGTCCGTCGCGGCCGGCGCGGCCCGACTCCTGCGAGTACGCCTCGAGCGACTGGGGCAGGCCCCAGTGCCAGACCTGGCGGATGTCGGCCTTGTCGACGCCCATGCCGAAGGCGGTGGTGGCGACGATGATGCCGTCGTCGGACTCCATGAAGCGGTCCTGACGGCGCTGTCGCTCGCCACGCTCGAGGCCCGCGTGGTATGCCTGCGCAGGCAGGCCGACGGCAGCGAGCTCCTCGGCCACCATCTCGCTGTCCTTGCGGGTGCGCACGTAGACGATCGCCGGGCGCATCGCCGGATCGCGCATGCCGTCATCGAGGAGCTGCAGGCGCCGTGCCTTGCCGCTCGCCTCAATCGCGTCGAAGGTGAGGTTCGGGCGATCGAAGCCCGTGTGGACCTCGACGGGATCCTGCATGGCGAGGCGCCGGATGATGTCGATGCCCGTGGCGGTCGTGGCGGTGGCCGTCAGCGCCATCACCGCGGTCGGTCGGATCTGCTCGCGCACCTGTGCCAGGCGACCGTAGTCGGGGCGGAAATCGTGGCCCCACTCGGACAGGCAGTGCGCCTCGTCGACGACGAGCAGATCCACGCGCGCCTCAGCGAGCGCGGCGGCAAAGCGGGCGTTCGCGAAGCGCTCCGGTGCCACGTAGAGCAGGCGTACGGCGGGGGCATCGTCGAGCAGGCTGCCGCCATCGCCGCGCAGCGACTGCAGGATCGCCTCGACGTCCTCGCTGCTGGTATCGCTCGACAGCGCGGCGACGTCGGTGCGGCCGAGCTTGCGGAGTGCCTCGAGCTGGTCGCGCATCAGGGCGAGCAGGGGGGAGACCACGATCGTGAGGCGCAGGGCGCCGAGCGCGGGCAACTGGTAGCAGAGCGATTTGCCCGAGCCCGTGGGCATCACGACCAGGGCATCGCGGCCGTCAAGTGCAGCCTGCACCGCCTGCTCCTGGCCGGGGCGAAAGGCATCGTGTCCGAAGACCTCGCGCAGCAGCTGATGCGGGTCGGCGGTCACGTACCGCAGTCTACGAATCCCGTCCCCACGCGAAACGCGCGGTTTGGGTCCCAGGTGACGCGCGTTCGCCTACGGGTGGCGCCAAGCAGGTTGCCCTGCGCGCGCAGTGTGCGCGGTCGCCTGCCGATGACGATGAGTTAACAGAGGGGTCAGACCCCTCTGTTAACTTACGACCCCTTTTGTGCAGGCCGCATCAGGTTGGCGCGCAAGTTAACAGAGGGGTCTGACCCCTCTGGTAACTCAGACGAGGATGCAGGCGGCGCGGTGGCCGTCCGCGCCGGCGGGGCGCAGGGCCGGGTCCTCGGAGGAGCAGGCGGCGGTGGCAACGGGGCAACGCGGATGGAAGCGGCAGCCCGACGGGACGTCCACCGGGTTCGGGGTCTCCCCCTGCAGGATCTCCGGCTGCATCGTCTGCGACGGATCGGGCTGGGGGACGACCGAGACGAGCGCCTTCGTGTACGGATGCTGCGGGTTGCGGATCACCTCGTGTGCCGGGCCCTCTTCGACGATCCGGCCCAGGTACATCACGCAGATGCGGTCGGCGTAGTGGGCGGCGGTCGAGAGATCGTGCGTGATCATCAGGATGCCGAGGCCGCTCTGGCGCAGCTCGTCCAGGAGACCGAGGATGCCCGCGCGCACCGAGACATCGAGCATCGAGACGGGCTCATCGGCCAGCAGCATCGTCGGTTCGAGCGCGAGGGCAGCGGCGATCGAGACGCGCTGGCGCTGGCCGCCCGACAACTCGTGCGGGTAGCGATTCAGGTACAGATCGGCGGGAGTGAGGCCCGCACGCTCCATCGCGGCCCGCACGCGCTCGTCGCGCTCGCCGAGGCCGTGGATCTCCAGCGGCTCGGCGACGATGTCCTTCACCCGGAAGCGCGGGTCAAGCGACTCGTACGGGTCCTGGAAGATGATCTGCATCTCGCGGCGCACGGGACGCATGTCGCGCTGCGTGGCGGCCGTGATGTCGCGGTCGCGGTAGCGGATGGTGCCGCTCGTGGTGGGGACCATGCGCATTGCGGCCTGCGCTGTGGTCGTCTTGCCGCACCCCGACTCGCCGACCAAGGCCACGAACTCGCCGGCTGCGACCGTGAGCGACACGCCGTCGACGGCGTGCACGATCTTCTTGCGGCCCTGCTTGAACTGGACGACGAGGTCCTCGACGGTGAGCAGCGTCTCGCTCATGCGCGGGCCTCCACGAAGCACGCGCCGCTGTGGCCGGGTTCGGCTGTGCGCGTCGGCGGATAGGCGAGGGCGCAGGCGTCGATCGCCGAGTCGCAGCGCGGGCGGAACGGACAGCCTGTGATCGGCTCGTCGAGACGCGGCGGCGATCCGGGGATCGAGACGACGTCGCGCTCGGCCAGGAGATCCGGCGTGGCACCGAACAGCATGCGGGTGTACGGGTGCAGTGGATGGTGGTAGAGCTCGTCTGTGGTGCCGAGCTCGGTGATGTGGCCCGCGTACATGACGGCCGCGCGCTGGCAGATCTGCGAGACGAGCGGCAGGTCGTGCGTGACCATGATCAACGCCAGGCCGAGCTCGTCGGTGAGGCGCACCAGCAGCTCGAGGATCTGCGCCTGCACCATCACGTCGAGCGCGGTGGTGGGCTCGTCGGCGAGCAGCACCTTCGGCTCGCACGCCAGCGCCATCGCGATCGCGGCGCGCTGGCGCATGCCGCCGGAGAACTCGTGCGGGAAGCGGTCCTGCCGCTCGCCGGCGATGCCGACCAGCTCGAGCAGCTCCGCGGTGCGGGCACGGGCGGCCCTCCCCTTGGCGAGCCCGGCGGCCTCGATCGGCTCCTGGATCTGCGAGCCGACGGTCTTGACCGGATCAAAGGCGTTCATCGCCCCCTGGAAGACCATCGCGATGTCCTTCCACCGATGCGGGCGCATCGTCGCATCGCCGCCCGCGAGGATGTCCTCGCCGTCGAGCAGGATGCGGCCGGCGGCGCTGGCGTTCGGCGGCAGCAGGCCCATCATCGCGAGGATCGCGGTGGTCTTGCCGCAGCCGGATTCGCCGACGAGCCCCATGCGCTCGCCGCGCTCGAGGCCGAACGAGATCCCCTGCACGGCGTGCAGCTCCTTGTCGTCCGGCAGGTCGAACCAGACGTGGAGGTCCTCGACGGCGAGCACGCTCACGCGCGATCCTCCTTGTCCGGCAGGGGACGCAGACGGAAGTGACGGCGCGACAGGTGGCTCACCTTGAGGCGCGGGTTGAGCGAGTCCTCGACCGCCGTGCCGAGCATGTTGAACGCCATGATCACCAGCGCGACGGCGATCCCGGGCGGCACGATCGCCCACCAGGCGCCGTAGGAGATGGCGCTGCGCGAGAAGGCGTTCTCGATCATCTTGCCCCAGCTCGTCACGCTGGGATCGCCGAGACCGAGGAACGAGATCGCCGTTTCGAGGAAGATCGCCAGTGCGACCATCAGCACGGTCTGCGCAAGCAGGAGCGGCATGATCTGCGGGATCACGTGCTTGAAGATGATGCGCGTATGCGAGGCGCCGAGCGCCTGCGCGCGCTTCACGTAGGCGCGCTCGCGCACGACCTTCACCTGCGCGCGGATCAGGCGGGCCATGAACGTCCAGTAGATCAGCCCGATGATGAGGATGATGTTGCGGAGGCTGCGGCCCCAGATCGACGCGATCACGATCATCAGCACCAGGTCGGGGATCACGAGGAAGTAGTCGGTGAGGCGCATCAGCGCGTTGTCGATCCTGCCGCCGAAGTAGCCCGCGACGATGCCGATGGTGCCGCCGACGAGCATGGCGACGACGGCGCCGGCGAAGCCGACGATCAGGGTGACGCGCGCGCCGTAGATGAGCAGCGACAGCATGTCGATGCCGCCGTCGTCGAGGCCGAGCGGATGCGCGCCGGACGGCGTGCCGAACAGCGGACCGACCTGCTCCCGTTCGCCGTAGGGCGCCAGGTACGGGCCGAACAGCGCGATGAAGACGAAGGCCAGCAGGATGACCGCGCCGACGACGGCCTGCGGGTGGTGGCGCAGGAACGACAGCGCGGCGCGGACGCGCGACGGTGGGCGCACGACGTCGGGCAGAGCGCTCTGGGGCGGGTCGACGAAGCTCATTCGGTCACCCGCGGGTCGAGTTTGAAGTAGAGGAGATCGGCGATGAAGTTCATCACGATCACCAGCACCGTCAGGAGCAGGAAGGCGGCCTGGAGCACGGGGTAGTCGCGGTTGCCGACGCTCTCGTAGATCTGCAGGCCGATGCCCGGGTAGTTGAAGACCGTCTCGATGAGGATCGCGCCGCCGAGGATGAAGCCGAGCGACAGGAAGATCAGCGTGACGATGGGCAGGAGCGAGTTGCGCAGCGCGTGCTTGCGGACGATCTCCCAGTTCGAGAGGCCCTTGGCGCGCGCCGTCAGGATGTAGTCCTCGCCGAGCGCCTCGAGCATCGACGAGCGCACGATCAGCGTGTACTCGCCGAACAGCACCAGGCCGATCGTGGCCGCGGGCAGGATCATGTGCTTGAGGCGATCGACGAACTCGTTCCATGCACCCGGATTCGTGTAGGCGAGGTACGGATCGGCGATGTCGCTGGTCGGCAGGTGCAGGGGTCCGGCGAGGTAGAGGATCAGCATCAACGCGAGCCACTGCGTGGGCAGGCTGTAGAAGAGGAGGCCGCCCCAGACGACGCCCTTGTCGGAGAGCGTCCCGCGTCTCCACGCCGCGAGCACACCGGTGGCGACGCCGAGCGTGATGGCGAGGACCGTGCCGAGCAGGATCATCGGCACGGTGTTCCGAATCGGCTCCCACAGCTCATCGACGACGGGCTGCTCGGTCACGAACGAGCGCCCGAAATCGCCCGTCGCCGTCTGCTTGAGGTAGATCACGTACTGCTCCGGGATCGACTTGTCGAGCCCGTACTCCTTCTTGAGGTTCTGCTTGAACTCCTCGGTGCAGCCCTGGCAGCGCAGGGCGGACGTGCGATCGCCGGGGGCGAGGCGGAAGAGCACGAAGTTGAGGCTGACCGCGACGAAGATCGTGATCAGCGCGAAGAGGGCGCGCCGCCCGACGTACGACCAGCCTGCCCGCATTCAGCGTTCCCCGGATGCGGGCAGGCCGGCCGTCATCAGCCGTTCTGGTGGATGATGTCCCACGGGATCTTGGACAGGCCGATCAGGAACGGCTCGCTCAGGCCGCCCCACTTCTTCGAGTAGGCCGCGATCGACTGCTTCTGGGCGACCCAGAGGTAGGGGAGATCCGTGTTGAGGATGTCCTGCATCTCCCACACGATGTCCTTCCGCTTGTCGGCGTCCAGCGTGGTGCCCTGCTCCGCGTACAGCTTGTCGTAGGCGGGGTTGCAGTAGCCCGTGTCGCTCCAGCCGCCGAGCTGGTTGCAGAGGACGACGGAGAGCATGAAGTCCGGGTCGATGTAGCCGACCCAGTCCCAGATCGCCATGTCGAAGTCCTCGTACTTCCAGTCCGGCGCGCCGATCGCCTCGAACGCGGCGGTGGAGTCGAGCTTCTTCGCCGTGATCGTGATGCCGAGCTCGGCCCACGAGGTCTTGAGGATCTCGAAGAGGCGATCGATGCCCTCGACGTTCTCGGGGGTGATCACCTCCCACTCGAACTTGGAGCCGTCGGGACCGACGCGGATGCCGTCGGAGCCGCGCTTGTAGCCGGCGTCGTCGAGCATCTTGTTGGCAGCGGCGAGGTCGTACGCCGGCGGCTTGATGTCCGTGTTCATGTACGGCGCCGACAGCGGCGTCAGCAGCGTCGCGGAGGGGACGCCGTAGCCGGCGAGCACCGTGTCGATGATCTGCTGGCGGTCGACCGCGATGTTGAGGGCCTGCTTGACCTTCGGGTCCAGCAGCTCCTTGTGGTCCTTCTTGTTCTTGTTCGAGTTGATCGGGATGTCGTAGAGGAACGAGGAGTCGCCGATCTGGAGCGTGAAGTCGGGATCCTCGGACCACTGCTTCGCGAGGGTCGGCGGCACCGTATCGGCCGAGTCGAGCTGGCCACCCTTGAGCGCCGCGAGCATGGCGTCGGCGTTCTGGTAGGTGGTGATGCCGATCGCGTCGACATGCGCCGGCGTGCGGTAGTAGCCGGGGTTCTTCTTCAGGATCGTGGTGCCCTTCTTCTCGAACTTCTCGATGAAGAACGAGCCGCCACCGACCTGCGGACCGTCACCGACCGGATCCCACTTCTTGAGGCCCTTGCCCTTGTCGCCGACGATCGGCTCGACGACGTGCTGCGGGAGGATGAAGAACTGCTGCAGCTGCGGGAGGACGTTGGAGACGGCCTTGTCGTACGTGATCACGACGGTCGTCTCGTCGGGCGCCTCGACCTTCGTGGCGTGGGCGAGGAACGGCGCGAGCATCGCCGCGGGACCATCGGCGTATTCGATGATCAGGTTGCCGGTGAAGGCGGCGTCGGCCGCGGTCATCGGCTTGCCGTCAGACCATGCGCCGCCCGGTGCGAGCTTGAAGGTCCAGACCTTGCCGTCGGCGGAGGTCTCCCACGAGTCGGCCCAATCGCCGACGATCTTGTAGTCCGCGTCGTACTGGACGAGCGTGGGGTAGGTCTCGGTGTAGAGGATGTACGAGAGTGCCGAGAAGCCGACGAACGGGTTGATCGAGTCGGGGTACGACGTCGTACCCAGGCGGAAGATGCCGCCCTCCTTGATGGGTGCGTCACCGGTCGCGGCACTGTCGCCGCCTCCGCCGCCGCCTCCGGGTGTGGTGGACGAGCCGCCGCCGCAGGCAGCCAGCGCGGCCACGATGAGCAGCAGCGCCGCTCCGAGGATGATCTTGCGCATGGAACCCTCCCTCTTCATGGATCCCCTCTCTCAGGGATGCTGTGCAGTCTAATCACTTGGTCAGGAGATGTGCATTGACCGGTTGGTCAGGGGGCTTCCGGCTGTGCGAGAATCGCCAGATGCTGCTGGATCCGACCGTGATCGACCGCTACGCCGAGGGGTGCGCGATTCTCGGCACCGGTGGCGGCGGCGATGTCCGCGTGCCGCTCCTGATCGCGCGTGAGGCGCTGTCCGCGTGCGGTCCGGTGCGGGTCATCGCCCCGGCTGAGCTCGCCGACGACGCGCTCGTGCTGCCCGTCGGCGGCTGGGGTGCGCCGACCGTGTGCATCGAGAAGTTCGACTCGGGCGACGAGGGGCGCCTGCTCTGCGAGGCCGCCGAGGCCTGGTTCGGTCGCAGGGTCGACGCCCTGATGCCGTCCGAGATCGGCGGTGGCAACGGCGTGCAGCTGATCTCCTGGTGCGCGCGTCTGGGTCTGCCGCTCGTCGATGCCGATGGCATGGGGCGGGCGTTCCCCGAGGGAGACATGTGCGCGATGCACATCATGGAGGTGCCGCCGTCGCCGGGCTTCTTCGCCGATGAGCGCGGGCGCGTCGTGACCGTCACGCCCGCCGATGCTCATGGCCTCGAGGAGGCCGCCCGCCAGTGCGTGATCGAATCGGGTGGCGTCTGCGCCGGCGCGGATCACCCGATGGACGGCGCGACGGTCCGCACCTCGACCATCCTCGGCAGCGTCTCGCTCGCGCTCGCGATCGGCACGGCGCTGGCGGAGGGCGGGGTCGATGGCGTGCTCGCGGCGACGGGCGGCGTGCGCATCGCGACGGGGAAGGTCGTCGACGTGGAGCGCCTCACCGCCGGAGGGTTCGCCCGCGGTGTCGTGCGGCTCGAGGGCACCGGCGACGATGCCGGCCGGTCGTTGCTGATCCAGGTGCAGAACGAGAACCTGCTGGCCACCGAGGGCGACCGAGTGCTGGCCTCGACGCCCGACCTGATCACGATCCTCGACGCCGCCACCGGTCGGGCCGTGCCGACCGAGCGCGTCCGCTACGGGCAGCGGGTGGCGGTCGTGGGCATCCCGTGTGCGCCCATCTGGCGCACCGCACGCGGCCTCGAGGTCGCAGGGCCCGAGCGCTTCGGGTACCCGGGCCCGTGGAGCCCGGTCGAGGAGCTCGCGCGATGAGCGACCTGCGCATCGGCATCGACGTCGGCGGCACCAACACGGACGCCGTGCTGCTCGGCCCGGACGACGCACTGCTCGCACGGACGAAGACGCCGACCACGGAGGATCCGCTCGACGGCATCGCCGCGGCACTCGCCGCGGTGGCCCCGGCCGATCGTGGCACGGTGGGCATGGCCGCGCTCGGCACGACGCACGCGCTCAACGCGATCCTGCGGCGGCAGGAGCTCGGACGCGTCGCGGTGCTGCGCCTCGCCGCGCCGGCCACGCTGTCGGTGCCGCTGTTCGCGGACTGGCCGGAGGCTCTGCGTTCGGCGGTCGACGGCGGCGGTGCGATCGTCGCCGGTGGTGTGGAGATCGACGGTCGTGTGCATGCGCTCGATCCCGACGAGATCCGCCGTGTGCTGGCGGCCTGCGGCCCCGTCGATGCCGTGGCCATCGCCGGAGTGTTCTCGATGCAGGACCCGTCGCAGGAGCTCGAGGCCGCGGCGCTCGTGCGCGCCGAGCTCGGCGCCGGCGTCGGCATCTCGCTCGGCCATCTCGTCGGCGGCGTCGGGCTGCTCGAGCGCGAGAACGCCGCGATCCTCAACGCCGCTCTCGGCGGCGTGGCGCGTCGTGTGATCGACGGCTTCGAGCAGGCGCTCGGCGGCTGCGGTCTCACGGCGACGCCGTTCCTGACCCAGAACGACGGCACGCTGATGTCGATCGAGCAGGCGCGCGAGCTGCCCGTGCTGACGATCGGCGGCGGCGCGTCCAACTCGATCCGCGGCGCCGGCGTCCTGACGGGGCTGACCGACGCGCTCGTCATCGACGTCGGCGGCACCAGCACCGACGTCGGCGCGATCAGCGGCGGCTTTCCGCGCGAGTCGGCCTTCGGTGTCGAACTGGGCGGCGTCCAGACCAACTTCCGCATGCCCGACGTCGTCTCCGTGGCGCTGGGTGGCGGCACGATCGTGCATGCCGACGACACGCTCGGCCCGGAGAGCGTGGGATACCGCATCGTCGAGCAGGCCCGCGTCTTCGGTGGCGAGGTGACGACGCTCACGGACGTCGCGGTCGCAGCGGGGCGCGCGGCGATCGGTGACCCCGTCCTCGCCGGTGCGCCGCGTTCCGCTGTCCTGGCGCGCGCCGACGCGCTGGTGGCGGATGCGATCGACCGCATGAAGCTGAGTCGGGGCGACGTGCCCGTGATCGCCGTCGGCGGCGGCAGTGCCGTGCTCCCGGATGGGCTGCCCGGCGCGGCTGCGGTGCTGCGCCCCGCGGACTACGACGTGGCCAACGCGATCGGTGCCGCCGTCGGCCTCGTCAGCGGCGATGCGGAGCACGTCCTCGATCTCGGCGCCGACCGGGCGGCCGGCATCGAGGCCGTGCGTCTCGACGCGGTGACGCGGGCGCGGCGGGCAGGAGCGGATCCGACGCGCCTCGAGGTGATCCGCGTGGACGAGGTGCCGCTCGCCTACACGGATCCGCCGATGGCGCGGGTGCGCGTGAAGGTGGCGGGTCCGCCCGCCTAGTCACGCGCGGGGCGCGTCACCGGTCAGCCGGTGCGGCCGATGGTGTCCCACGGCAGCTTCGATACGTAGACCAGGTAGGGCGGGGTGATGCCCGTCCAGTTGCCCTTGTACGCGCGGATGAACTCCGACTGCGCGATGAAGATGTAGGGGTGGTCCCGGTAGAGGATCTGCTGCATCTCGTGCACCAGCTCGATGCGCTTGGCCGGATCCATCTCGACGGCCTGCTTGGCGTAGAGGGCGTCGTACTCGGGGTTGCAGTAGCCCGTGTCGGACCAGTTGCCGTACTGATCGCACATCACGGTCATCAGCATGAAGTCGGGGTCGATGTAGCCGAGCCACGACCACATGTGGATGTCGAAGTCGAGGTACTTGCCGTCGGGTGCCATCATCGCGTCCCACGCGGCGCTGCCGTCCATCGGCTTGCCGACGGTCTCGATGCCGATCGCCTTCCAGTCCGCCTGGATGATCTCGAACTTGCGCTGCTGGCCCTGGATGTCGGTCGGCAGGATCACCTCGTAGCTCATGCGCTCGCCCTCCGGCGTCGTGCGGATGCCGTCGGCGCCCTTCGCGTAGCCGGCGTCGTCGAGGAGCTTGTTGGCGAGCGCGAGGTCGTAGGTCTCGGGGGCGATGCTCGGATCGAGGTAGTCACCGGCGATCGGCGTGAGGATGCTCGCGGCGGGCTCGGCGTACCCGTTGTAGACGGTCTCGATGATCTTGTCGCGGTCCACGGCATGGGCCATGGCGTTCTTCACGACGGGGTCGAGCAGCTCGCGGTGCTTCGTCTTCTTCGGATTCGCGTTGAAGCCGATGTTCACGACGTCGGGGACGAGGCCCTCGACGACCTGCACGTCCGGCATCGCCTTGATCTGCTCGACGAGGGTGACCGGCACCTTGTCCATCGCGTCGATCTCGCCGGCCTTGAAGGCGCTGACCATCGCATCGGGGTTCTGGTAGACGGTGATCCCGATTGCGTCGAGGTGCGGCTTGGGGCCGTAGTACCCGGGGTTGCGCTCGAGCAGCGTCGTGCCCTTCTCGTCGTACGCCTTGACGGTGAACGGGCCACCGCCCACGAGCTCGCCCTCGGCCTTCATGTCCCACTTGTCGAGCCCCTTGCCGCCGTTGCCGACGTGCTGCTCGAAGACGTGCTTGGGCAGGATGTAGAACGGCTGCAGGTTGGCGAGCGCGGTCGCCTTCGGCTTGGCGTACGTCACGACCAGCGTCTGGTCGTCCGGTGCCTCGACGGACTCGACGCCGTCGATGTACGCGGCCATCAGCCCGGTCGAGACGTCCTTGTACTTGAGGACGGTCTCGAAGGTCCAGACCGCGTCGGCCGACGTCAGCGGCGTGCCGTCGGACCACGCGCCGGGCCGCAGCGCGAACGTGTAGGTGCGGTTGTCGTCGGAGACGGTCCACGACTCGGCCCAGTCGCCGGTCAGCTCGTAGTTCTCGTCGTACTGGACGAGCGCGGGGTACATCTCCTGGAAGATGATGTACGAGACCTGGTTCGACCCGACGAACGGGTTGATGCCGTCCGGCGGGTCGGTGTAGCCGATGCGGAGGATGCCGCCGTCGACGGCCTGCGCGGTGTCGGCTGGCGTGCTGCTGCCATCGCCGCCGCCGGGCGTCGTGGAGGCGCCGCTGCCGCACGCTGCGAGCACGAGGGCGAGCGCGCTGAGGGCGAGCAGGGGGAGCGCGAGCCGGGGCTTGATCATGCAGTCAGCCTACAGCGGTCGGTGGCGCTGTGGAAGGGCTGAGGGGCGATCATCACCGCCTCGGTACACTGCCCAGCCAATGGACCGTCGCGCCGAACTCGAGGAACGCACCCGCTACGAGGCCCCCGAGGTCGAGAGCCGGATCTTCGCCGCCTGGCAGCAGGCCGAGCTGTTCACGGCGAACCCCGACGCGCCGGGCGAGCCGTACTGCATCCAGCTGCCGCCGCCGAACGTGACGGGCTCGCTGCACATGGGGCATGCGCTCAACGGCTCCGTGCAGGACCTCCTGATCCGCTGGCGCCGCATGCAGGGTCGCAACGTCCTCTGGCAGCCCGGCACCGATCACGCGGGCATCGCGACGCAGATGGTCGTCGAGCGCCAGCTGGCCGCCGACGGCATCACGCGCCACGACCTCGGGCGCGACGCCTTCGTCGAGCGCGTGTGGGAGTGGAAGGAGTCCACGGGCTCCACGATCATCGAGCAGTACAAGCGCCTCGGCACGTCGATGGACTACTCGCGTGAGCGCTTCACGATGGACGACCGCTACGCGCCCGCCGTGCAGCAGGTCTTCGTCGAGCTGCACGAGCGCGGCTACATCTACCGCGACAACTACCTCGTCAACTGGAGCGTCCCGCTCGCGACGGCGATCTCGGATCTCGAGGTCGAGCACAAGGACGTCGATGACGTGCTGTACGAGGTCGCCTACGCGGTCGAGGGCGGCGGCGAGATCGTCATCGCCACCGTGCGCCCCGTGACCATCCTCGCCGACGTCGCGATCGCCGTCCATCCGGAGGATCCGCGCTACGCCGCCATGGTCGGGAAGCAGGCGATCGTGCCGATGGTCGGCCGCCGCGTCCCGATCATCGCCGACGAGCGCGTCGAGATCGAGTTCGGGACCGGCGCCCTCAAGATCACGCCCGGCCACGACCCGGTCGACTTCGAGGTCGGACGCGACCACGGCCTGGAGGCGCTGTCGGCGATCGGCCTCGACGGGAAGATGACCGACCTGATGCCCGAGTGGGAGGGGCTCTCCGCCGACGAGGGTCACGAGCGCGCCGTCGAGCACCTGCGCGCGAGCGGTGCGCTGCGCCAGGAGATCCCGTACCGCCACTCCGTCGGGTTCTGCCAGCGCTCCGGTGCGCGCATCGAGCCGCTCATCTCGCTGCAGTGGTTCTGCCGCATGGACGAGCTCGCCAAGCCGGCGATCGACGTGGTCAGGTCGAAGGAGGTGCGCTTCCACCCGGAGCGCATGGAGAAGATCTACCTCGACTGGATGGAGGCGATCCGCCCCTGGTGCGTCTCGCGCCAGCTGTGGTGGGGCCACCGTCTGCCCGTGTGGTTCGCGCCCGACGGCTCGTACGTCGTGCAGGTCGAGCAGCCCGAGGGCGAGGGCTGGGAGCAGTCGACCGACGTGCTCGACACCTGGTTCTCGTCGGCGCTCTGGCCGTACGCCACGCTCGGCTGGCCCGAGCAGACGCCCGAGCTCGCCACGTGGTATCCGGGTGATGTCCTCGTCACCGGCCGCGACATCATCAACCTCTGGGTGGCGCGGATGATCATGACGGGCATCGCCTTCGCCGGCGGGATCCCGTTCACCGACGTCTACATCAACTCCACGATCCAGGCCGCCGACGGCCGGCGCATGTCGAAGTCGCTCGGCACGGGCGTCGA
>CAZPQP010000024.1:0-15427 GCA_964588635.1 uncultured Bifidobacterium sp. | reverse complement strand
GTCGCCGAACAGGCGCTGTCGCGTCATCTCGAGCACGCGCTCGGCCTCGACGTCGAAGCCGCGGATGGCGAGGGCGCGCACCACGTCGACCGCCGTGATCTCGCGCTCGATGATCGCGTCCCCGGCGCGCGCCGTCTCGTCGGTCTGGTGCTCGGACACGTCGAGGCTGCCGTGGGCCGTGACGACGCGCTCGACCTCGGCGTCGTCGAAGGTCATGAGGTCGAGCTCGTCGAGCACGGCGCGGCACGCCTCGGCCGCGCGACGGCGGAGCGGCAGCAGCGTGGCGTCGTCCTGCGAGCGCAGCGCGCCCTCGAAGCCCCAGTCGCGCTGCACCATCAGGTAGTCGTCGATGTCCTCGGCGTTGAAGTTGCTGGCGCCGAACGCGTTGTCGTAGCTCGGGATCGAGCCGAAGCCGCTGAACAGGAAGTCCGAGCCGGCCAGGAGCAGCGGCAGCGTGTGCGCGGTGCGGCGGATGTCCGAGGCGCTCATCTGCGTGTCGTTGCCCGTGCACGACTCGAGGCCGTAGAGCGTGGCCATCACGTTCTCCGCGAGGATCTCGCGCATGCCGTTCGGCACCGAGCCGGTCACGTTGATCCCGTCAATGCCGCCGTTCTGCGTGCCCTGCGAACCTGCCGCGCGCGTCACGGCGACGCAGCGGGCCTCGAGGTACAGCAGCGACTTGCCCTCGGCGGCGCCCATCAGCACCTCGGCGCCGGACCCGGAGGTGAAGCGCATCTTGAGTCCGCGCGAGGCGTACGAGCTGGCCAGCAGCGCCTTCGACCATGGCGTGTCGTCGCCATCGAGGAACACGCGCTCGGTCCCGTACACCGAGACCGTCTCGGCATAGGTGGTGAGGCCGCGCAGTCCGAGCTCCAGCTCGGTCTTCTCCTCGACGCTGCACTGGGTGAGAGCGCCGGGAGCGGGGACCTGGCTGCCGATCAGCAGCGCGAGCGCCACCAGTGGAGCGTCGCGCAGGACGGGCACGGTGGTCTCGAGCTCGCGGAAGCCGAGCGCGACGGCGCTGGCGGCATCGGCGGCGATCAGCAGCGGATGGTCGATGCGATTGGTGACGTGTCCCTGGATCGACGGCGTGCGGCGGGCGCGCATCTTGGCCATCGCCTGCATGAGCTCCAACGGGCTCAGGAGACCGAGCACGCGAGCGACCTTCGCCGGCGTCATGCCCTCGACGAGGCGTAGGATCTCCGTGCGCGGCACGTCGTGCCCGCAGATCATCCGCGCGAACTGCAGATCCTCGATCGCCATGGCCTCCTCGGCGACCGCGGCGTTGATGCCGTGCTCGGCGAGGAACGCGTCGATCAGATCGAAGTCGGCCTCCTGCACGCCGTCCAGCTCGACGATCCGTCCGTCGACCACGCGGATCGACGGCTCCGGATCGTTGGGGCTGTCGAACGCGATCAGGCCGAGCTCGGGGTACTCCGGCACGACGACGTCGCGGCTGATCGAGCGCGTGGCGAAGAACGCGCTGCGCTTCGACTCTCCCGGGGTCGTGGCCATGGCGCGATCCTACCCGGTTTCCGCTGCTGGCAACAGGTTTTCGTCAGCATGCTGACGTCCCCAGACGCGCGAACCTGCGAGCATTCCGGCCATGGCGGCGATGCGAGCAGGAGTGGCCCAGTCGACGGTGCTCGCCGTCGTCGGCGATTCGGCCAGCGGCAAGACGACGCTGACGCGCGGCCTGGCGCGTGTCCTCGGCGAGCAGCAGGTCGCCCACGTGCCGTCGGACGACTACCACCGATACGACCGCTCGCAGCGCAAGGTGATGGGCATCACGCCGCTCGATCCCGACGCGAACTACCTCGACATCATGGCGCAGGATCTCGAGGCGCTCACGCTGCAGCGCGCGATCCTCAAGCCGACGTATCGCCACACCGACGGCACGCTGGGACCGCCCGAGTACCTGCAGCCCGCGCCGTACACCGTGGTCGATGGCCTGCTCTGCCTCCAGACGGACGAGCTGCGGCGCCGCTTCGACTGCGCGGTCTACATGGACCCGCCCGAGGAGATCCGCCGCTCGTGGAAACTGCTGCGCGACACCACGCGTCGCGGCTACACCACCGACGAGGTGCTCGACGAGATGGATCGCCGCGAGCGGGACTCAGTCAAGTGGGTCCGCCCGCAGCGCGCGTTCGCGGATCTCGTGATCACGTTCCGGCAGGGCAAGAACCCCGCCGACAAGAACCTCGACGCGGAGATCCTGCTGCGCCCGACGGTGCCGCACCCGGATCTGACGGGTCTCGGCGGTGAGGGGGAGGACGACTTCACCATCACCCCGCTGCCGCACGGCGAGCAGCTGCTGCAGGTTCCCGGCCTGCTGCCGCCGGGTCGCGCGCAGGCGATCGAGGAGGCGATCTGGGACCGTCTGCACTTCGCCCGGCACCTGCAGCTCGATCGCCTCGGGCAGTTCACCCGCGGCATGGACCTCTATCGGTCCGATGCCCTCGCGATCACCCAGCTCCTCGTGCTGTACCAGCTCGTCACGGCCCGTGCCACGCGCGCCCTCGATGTGGCGGGCGCGCCGGGACGCGGCGAGCCGGCGCAGCCGTAGGGTCAGTCGTTCGGGGCGCCGCGGACGGCGCCCTTGCGAGAGACGCCGAGGTGCACGCCGAAGACGGCGCCCAGCAGGATCGGCGGCAGGAACGTGAGGGCCCGCTCGAGCAGCACGCCCGCCACGACCGCCGCGCTGTCGCCCCCGAACGCCACCAGCAGACCCGTCATGCCCAGCTCGACGACGCCGATCCCGCCGGGCGTGATCGGGATCAGCAGCAGCAGGCGCGTGAGCGACCAGGCGACGAGGATCTCCTGCCAGGTCAGCTGATCGGCTCCGGCACCGCAGACGCGCAGGGCGACCATGACGCAGGCGAATACGGCGAGATTCGACGCCGCGGTGCCGAGCAGCAATCCGATCCAGCGGCGGCGCAGGACGTCGATCGCCTCCTGCCGGAAGTCGACCAGGTGCGCGCCCCAGTCACCCGCCGGGCCTCGCCGCAGCAGGCGCAGGGCGGGCGCGGCAAGCCGAGCGGCAACGGCGCCGACCCGCCGCGCGGATGCGTCGCTGCGAATGGCGGCGATGGCTGCGAGGCCGATGCCGAGGAGGACGACCAGCGCCGCCATCGCGATCAGCAGCAGCCCCGTGCGACGCGTGCCGTCGAACTGGAGCAGCACGAGCCCGAGCGGCGGCAGCACGACGAAGAACAGCCCGTTGAACGCCCCGACGAGCGCGAGCGCCACCGCGATCGGGTGGGCGCCGAAGCCCCAGCGGCGGTAGAGCGCCGCCTGTGCACCGGCGCCCAGCGCATCGCCGGCGGGCACGGCGTGGGCGAACGCTGCTGAGATCTGCGAGGACGTCAGCGCACGCCAGAAGCCGAGCCCCGGCAGCGCGGCCTGCAGCGGCGGTGCGAACGTGACGATGTTGAGCACGGCCAGCGCGATCAGGAGCGCGATGTCCACGGCGGAGAAGCGCTGGAACTGGTCCACGACGCTGCTGTAGGAGGCGATCTCCGGCAGCACGACGAGGAACGTCGCCGCCACGATCAGGATCCCGAGGGCCCCGACGGCGAGGTGGGTCGGCGTGACGCGGGCCATGGCGACAGGGTACGGGCGCTGCCGCCTATCCTGTGCCGCGGAGGGGCGTAGCTCAGCGGTTAGAGCAGCCGGCTCATAACCGGTTAGGCCCTGGTTCGAATCCAGGCGCCCCTACTGCCGTCACGCGCGCTGGCATGCTTGCCGCGTGGACGGCCGGATCAGCAGACGGAGCTTCCTCAGCGCCGCCGTGGCGACAGCGGCGCTCGGGCCCGCGGTGCTGGCGGCTCGCGGCGGCTCGCGTCGGGCCACGTCGCCGACACGGGGTCTCGTGACGCGCTGGGATACCGACCCGTGGTCGCTCGGCTCCTACTCGGCGCTGCCGGTCGGAACCGATCCCGCCGTGCGCGCGACGATCGCAGACGCGGTGGTCGGCGACGGCCTGGTCTTCGCCGGCGAGCACGCGAGCACCACGCACCCGGCCACGGTGCAGGGCGCGTACCTCTCCGGTCGGCACGCCGCGAGCGTGCTGCTGCGCGACTACGGCGACATCGAGGGCGACACGGCGGTCGTGATCGGCGCCGGCGTCGCCGGACTCGCCGCGGCGGGGGCCCTGGAGCGTGCCGGCGCCGTGGTGACAGTGCTCGAGGCCCGCGACCGCGTTGGCGGCAGGGTCTGCACCGACACCTCCTGGGGTCGTCCGGTCGAGCTCGGTGCGGCCTGGGTCCACGGCGTCCGCGGCAACCCGATCACAGCGCTCGTGCGCGAGGGCGGGTCGACGCTGATGAAGACCGACTACGACGATGAGGTCGTGCACGATCTCGCCGGTCGAGAGCCGCGCGGCCTCGCCGACGCGCAGGCCCGCGTCGAGCGGGCGATGGGACGCATGGAGGCGCAGGCCTTTCCCCGCGCCACGTCCGTGCAACAGGTGCTGGAGGCATCCGGGGTGCGGTCCACGAGCCTCGATCACTGGGCCGTCGAGACCGCGATCACCCAGGAGTACGGGATCGGTCCGCGCTCCCTCGGTGCCGCGGCCCTCTTCGAGGGCGGGGAGCAGGTTGGCGGCGACGCCCTTGTGCGGGGCGGCTACGCGGTTGTGCCGCGCCAGCTGGCCGAGGGACTGGCCGTGCGGTTGCGCGCCCCCGTGCGCTCGGTCGAGGCGCGCGCCACCGGGGGCTTTGCCATCACGCTGCGGTCGGGCGAGCGCCTGACAGCGGACGCGGTGGTGGTGGCGGTGCCGCTCAGCATCCTGCAGCGACGAGCCGTCGCCATCGCTCCCCTGCCGGCGAACGTGCGTCGCGCCATCGACGGGTTGGCGATGGGGGCCCTCGAGAAGGTGGTCCTGCAGTACCCGGAACGGTGGTGGCCGGGAGCCCAGGTGCTCGGCGTGGTGGGTGGCCCGGCGCGTCGTTGGGCCGAGTGGTACGACCTCACGCCGCTGCTCGGCGTCCCGGCCGTCGTCGGGTTCAGCGCCGCGGCGTCCGCCGCGGCGCGCCCGCGCACGGATGCCGCGTGCCTTGCGGAGGCAGCCGGGGTATTCGCCGACGCGTTCGGCTAGTGCGTCCCCGCGGCAGGTGCGGGCAGCGACGGGTCGAGCAGGTGCGCCGCACGCTGGCCGCTGCGGATGGCGCCCTCCATGAATCCCGACCAGATGTCGTCGGTGAATTCGCCGGCGAGGACGAGGCGGCCGTGCCGTTGCCGCAGGAGGGCGTCGTTCGGGCGATCGCCGGGGCGCACGTGGGTGTAGATGCCCTGCGCGTACGGATCATCGGCCCAGGTCTGCGTGCCGGCGCTGTCGAAGTCGAGCTCGAGGTCGGGACGCACCTCGGCCACGGACCGGGCCCAGGTCGTGCCGTCGCGCTCGACCTCCAGCAGATCGAGCATCGGCTTGGAGCCCGCGAAGCCGGCGAGGACGGGGCGGAGGCCCTCGTCGCCCTGATTCGCGGTCCACACCCAGTAGTCGCGCCGCGTGTCGAGGACTGCGCTCGGTGCGGGGTCGCCCGCGAGCGGGACGAAGAGCTTGGCGGCATGCGAGACCCCGAACGTCTCGGCGACCTCGCGGACTGCGGTGGGGAGGATCGCGGCAAACGGCGCCTGCACCAGGATCGGCTTGGGCAGCGCGAGGACGACGTGCGCGGCGTGGTAGTCGCCCTGCGGGGTGCGCACCGAGACGCCGTCGTCGTCGAGGGTGATCGCCTGGACCGGCTCGGACAGGCGCACCCGTGCGCCGAGACGCTCGGCCAGCGCGCGGGCCGGTGCGTCGCTGCCGGTGGCGATGCGCGGCGAGTCGACCTCCTCGGGCGCGCTGGCGAGATGCAGAAGGTGCCACGCGGCGAGTTCGGTCGCCGGTGCGCCGCTGGTGCACTCGATGCGCGCACGGAACGCCACCTTGGCGCCTTCGACGGCGTCCAGTCGCTCGATGGCGTCGGCGACGGAGATGTCGTAGGCCTCGTCACCCAGTTCGGCGAAGAGGGTGCGCAGGGCGGCTCGGCCTGCGGCGAGCTCCTCCTCCGAGACGGGCGGACCGCCGACGGGCGTGCGGTCGTGATAGCTCATGCCCGTGCGTGCGAGGGGAATGCCGAGTCGCTCGCACAGGCCGAGCATCTCGACCTGGACGTCCTCGACCCACTCCGCGCCGCGCTCGATGATGGCGCCGTTGGCGAGCCGGTCGGTCCAGGCTCTGCCGCCGACGCGGTCTCGGGCCTCGAGCACCGTCACGTCCCAGCCGGCGTCGACGAGCGCCTCGGCGGCCACGAGACCGGCGTAGCCCGCGCCCACCACGATTGCGGAGTGCTCTTCCATGCGCACACGGTACCCTCATCGCATGCTCAAGCGAAAGGCGGAGATCCCGGTCGACACCTTCGCCGCGGTCGACATGCGCGTCGGCGTGGTGCTCGAGGTGCGGGCGTTCCCCGAGGCGCGCAAGCCGGCCTGGCAGCTGCACGTGGACTTCGGTCCCGACCTCGGCTCCCGCTGGACGAGCGCGCAGGTGACGAACTACACGGCCGACGAGCTCGTCGGCCGCCGCGTGGTCGGGGCGGTCAATCTGGGGGCCCGAAGGATCGCCGGGTTCGTCAGCGAGTTCCTGCTGCTCGGCGCGGTGCAGGCCGACGGCACCGTGGTGCTGCTGGATGTCGCCGACGAGGCGGAGCTCGGCGCGCCGATCGCCTAGCGGCGCAGCAGGTACACAGCGCCGGCGGCGAGGAGGTTGGCCGCGCGCTCGGCGAGCGCGCCTTCGCGGCTCCCGCCTTCGTCGAGCAGGATGCGCTGCTCCACGGTGAACCCCTCGGCGTGCGCCAGGGCCTCGAAGTCCTTGATCGAGCAGAGTCGGATGTTGGGCGTCTCGTACCAGGAGTAGGGGAGCAGGGGCGAGACCGGCATGCGGCCGCTCGCCGCGAGCTGCGTGCGCAGGCGCCAGTGCGCGAAGTTCGGGAACGAGATGATGCTCCTGCGGCCCACCCGGCTCATCTCCTGCAGGACGAGCGCCGGATGGTGCACGGCCTGCAGCGTCAGCGACATGATCACGATGTCGAACGAGTCGTCCTCGAGATCGCCGAGACCCTTGTCGATGTCGTCCTGCAGCACCGGCACCCCGCGCTGCAGGCAGGCGAGGACCCCGTCGTCGGAGATCTCCACGCCGAGGCCGTCGGCGCCGCGGCGGATCAGCTCCTCGAGCAGGGTGCCGTCGCCGCAGCCGAGGTCGAGCACGCGCGCGCCGGTGGGTACCAGCGAGGCGATGACGTCGTGGTCGGCGCGCACTAGGCCGACTCCTCCAGCGCCCGGTCGAGGTACGCGGCGACGGTGCGGTGGTAGTCCGGCACGTCGAGCAGGAACGAGTCGTGGCCGTGCGGCGAGGCGATCTCGCGGAAGGTGACGGGGACGCGGTGCGCGGTGAGGGTGCGCACGATGCCGCGTGAGTGCGAGGTGTCGAAGCGCCAGTCGGTGTCGAACGACAGCACCAGGAACTTCGTGTGCGTCTGCCGCAACTGCTCGCGCACCGCGGCGGCGTCGGCGAACGGGTCGAAGTAGTCCATGACCCGGGTCAGGTACAGGTACGAGTTGGCGTCGAAGCGGTCGAGGAACGCCTTGCCCTGATGCTGGAGGTACGACTCGACCTGGAAGTCGACGCCGAGGCCGAAGCGTGGCTCGTCGCGGTCCTGGATGCGCCGGCCGAACTTGCGCCGCATCGACTCCTCCGAGACGTAGGTGATGTGCGCCATCATGCGCGCCACGGAGAGGCCGTGGTCGGGCCCCCTGCCGCTCGCGTAGTAGTCGCCGTCCTGGAAGTCGGGGTCGTTCATGATCGCGGCGCGCGCCACCGCGCTGAAGGCGATGTTCTGCGCGGACAGCCGTGCGGTCGCGCACACGACGACGCCGTTCTCGAGCTCGTCCGGATGGTCGAGCGCCCACTGGAGCACCTGCATGCCGCCGAGCGAGCCGCCCACGGCGGCCAGCACCCGCGTGACCCCGAGGTGCGCCAGCAGCTTGCGATGCACCTTGACGAGATCCGAGACCGTGAACAGCGGGAAGCGGAGGCCGTAGGGCCGCCCCGTGGCCGGGTCGATCGACGACGGGCCGGTCGTGCCCTGGCAGCCGCCGAGCAGGTTCGACGAGATCACGAAGAGGCGGTCGGTATCGACGGGCTTGCCCGGGCCGATCAGCGTGTCCCACCAGCCGGGCCGGTCGGGGTCGCCGTGGTGGCCGGCGGCGTGCGCATCACCCGTCAGGGCATGGCAGATGACGACGACATTGCGGTCGTCGGCTGCGCGCTCCCCGTAGGTCTCGTACGCCACCTCGACGGGAGAGAGGGTCTCTCCCGAGTCGAGCACGAGCGGGTCGTCCTCGGTGAAGAGGACGACCCGCTGCGTCTCGACGAGTCCGAGGGAGCGCCGCGTGTCGTCGGTCGCTCCCATCGGGCTACTTGCTCTGGGCCAGCGCCTGGTCGATGTCTGCGATCAGGTCATCGACGTTCTCGATGCCGACCGAGAGGCGGACCATGTCGGGCTTGACGCCCGCCGTCTCGAGCTCCGCGTCATTCAGCTGCGAGTGCGTGGTCGAGGCGTTGTGAATCGCCAGCGAGCGCGCATCGCCGATGTTGGCGAGGTGCGTGAAGAGGTCGAGTGCCTCGATGAACTTGCGTCCACCTTCACGGCCGCTCTTGACGCCGAACGACACGATGCCGCCGTAGCCCTTGCCCGTGTTGAGGATGCGCTTGGCGACCGCGTGGTACTCGTCGTCCTCGAGGCCGGGGTAGTAGACCCAGCTGACGTCGGGGTGCGACTTGAGGTGCTTGGCGATTGCCAGCGCGTTGGCCGACTGGCGCTCGACGCGCAGCGCCAGCGTCTCGAGTCCCTGGAGGATCAGGAACGCGTTGAACGGCGACAGCGCTGCGCCCGTGTTGCGGAGCATCACGGTGCGGATGCGGCCGATGTACGCCGCCGGTCCGAGCGCGTCCGACCAGACGACGCCGTGGTACGACGGGTCGGGCTTCGTCAGGCCGGGGAAGCGGTCGCTGTTCGCAACCCAGTCGAACTTGCCGGAATCGACGATGACGCCGGCGATCGTGGTGCCATGGCCGCCCATGTACTTGGTGGCCGAGTGGACGGCGATGTCGGCGCCGTGCTCGAAGATCTGCGTGAGGATCGGCGTGCCGATCGTGTTGTCGACGATGAGCGGCAGACCCTGCGCGTGCGCGGCGTCGGCCCAGGCCTTGATGTCAACGACGTTGAGGCGCGGATTGCCGATCGTCTCGGCGAACACGAGCTTCGTGTTCTCGTCGACGAGCTCCGCGACCTTCTCCGGCTGGTCGGGATCCACGAAGCGGACCTCGATGCCGTACTGGGGCAGCGTGTGGGCGAACAGGTTGTACGTGCCGCCGTAGAGCGTCGAGACGCTGATGATGTTGTCGCCGGCCTTGGCGATATTCATCACGGAGTACGTCACCGCCGCCTGGCCCGAGGCGATCGCGCAGGCCGCGATGCCGCCCTCGAGGGCCGCGACGCGCTGCTCCATCACGTCCCACGTCGGATTCATGATGCGCGTGTAGATGTTGCCCGGCACGGCAAGTGCGAACAGATCCGCCGCATGCTGGGCGTCGTTGAACTCGTAGCTCGTCGTCTGGTAGATCGGCACCGCGACGGACTTCGTCGTCGGGTCCGGGCTCTGTCCGGCGTGGAGTACCAGGGTCTCCGGCTTGAGATTGGACATCGTCTGCTCCTTTGTGCCTATCGGCGTCGCGTCCCGGTGAGGGGGGTCCGGGCCTTCGGGGGCGGACCGGCGGCGCCGAGGTGCGTCCTCGACGACGGCTTGCCATCTTCCGCTCGCCCGTCCGGGACTTGGCCGGGTCTGCGCTGGATGAAGCACCTGGCGGGCGATCGCCCCGGTTGCTGTCGCGTCGATGGGCCAGATCCCTCGGCGACTCGTGATGGGTTGCTGCAGCAGATTAGCAATTGACGGGAGCGCGTCAAGGCGTGGAACGGCTACGGCGCAACGGCGGCGCGAAATCGTGTGGTGACGTACCATCCAGCGAGAGCGCCCGCTGCGGGCGCGTCTCACAACACATTCCAGAGGTGAAGGGCATGTCCGAGCAGGGCACCATGCGCGTCAAGGGCGGTCTGGCAGAGATGCTGAAGGGCGGCGTCATCATGGACGTCGTCAACGCCGAGCAGGCGAAGATCGCCGAGGACGCCGGCGCCTGCGCCGTCATGGCGCTGGAGCGCGTGCCCGCGGACATCCGCGCCGACGGCGGCGTCGCGCGCATGTCGGATCCCGAGATGATCATCGGCATCCAGGAGGCCGTCTCGATCCCCGTCATGGCGAAGGTGCGCATCGGCCACTTCGTCGAGGCGCAGGTGATCGAGAGCCTCGAGGTCGATTACATCGACGAGTCCGAGGTGCTGACGCCCGCCGACGAGGCCCATCACATCGACAAGTGGAAGTTCACGATCCCGTTCGTGTGCGGCGCGACCAACCTCGGCGAGGCCCTGCGCCGCATCGGCGAGGGCGCGGCGATGATCCGCTCGAAGGGCGAGGCGGGCACCGGCGACGTCGTCGAGGCCGTGCGGCACATCCGCGCGATCACCGGCGAGATCCGCCAGCTGCAGGCGATGGATCCCGACGAGCTGTACACCCGCGCCAAGGAGCTCCAGGCGCCGCTGCCGCTCGTGCAGGAGACCGCCCGGCTCGGACGCCTGCCCGTCGTGCTGTTCACCGCCGGCGGGGTCGCGACGCCTGCCGACTGCGCGCTGATGATGCAGCTCGGCTCCGACGGCGTGTTCGTCGGCTCCGGCATCTTCAAGAGCGGCAATCCCGCCGCGCGTGCCCGTGCCTGCGTGGAGGCGACGACGCACTTCCGCGATCCGGCGAAGATCGCCGAGGTCTCGAAGGGCCTGGGCGAGGCGATGGTCGGCCGCAGCGCCAAGTCGATCCCCGAGAACGAGCTGCTCGCCGGGCGTGGCTGGTAGCACGCCGCGCGTCGGCGTCCTCGCGCTGCAGGGAGCATTCCGAGAGCACGTCAACGCCCTTCAGCGCCTTGGTGCTGAGGCCGTGGAGGTGCGCACGCCATCCGAGCTCGCCGGGCTCGACGGCATCGTGCTGCCCGGCGGCGAGTCGACCACGATGGGGCTGCTGCTCGACTCGTCCGCGCTGCGGGAGCCGCTCGGCGCCGCGATCGCGGCAGGCACACCGGTGTTCGGCACCTGCGCGGGCCTCATCCTGCTCGCCCGCGACCTCGAGGATGGCGTCGAGGGCCAGCGCACATTCCAGACCCTCGACGTGACCGCGCGGCGCAACGGCTACGGTCGGCAGGTCAAGTCGTTCGAGGGAGCCGTGGCGCTCGCCGGCGAGGGCGACCCGATGACCGGCGTCTTCATCCGCGCTCCGCGCATCACGCGGGTCGGGTACGGCGTGGACGTGATCGCCACCCTGGGTGACGAGCCCGTCGCGGTGCGGAGCGGGTCTATCATGGCGGCGACGTTCCATCCGGAGCTGACCGACGACGATCGTCTGCATGGGGTGTTCCTCGCAGGCATCGCGAACACGAGCGGGGAGTAGGCATGTCCGGCCATTCCAAGTGGTCCACCATCAAGCACAAGAAGGCCGCGACCGACAAGAAGCGCGCGGTCATGTTCTCCAAGCTGTCGCGCGCCATCATGGTCGCCGCCAAGGAGGGCGGGGGTGATCCGGACGGCAACGCCGCGCTCGCGAACGCGATCGCCAAGGCCAAGTCCTATTCGCTGCCCAAGGACAACATCGAGCGCGCGATCGCCAAGGGCGCGGGCGGTGGCGAGGGAGAGAACTACGAGACCGTCACCTACGAGGGCTTCGGTCCCGGCGGTGCCGCGTTCGTCGTCGAGGCGCTCACGGACAACCGCAATCGCACGGCCGCGAACGTGCGCAGCATCTTCACGAAGGCCGGCTCCGCGCTCGGCGCGCCGGGCAGCGTCGCCTGGAAGTTCGACCGCAAGGGCGTGATCATCGTCGAGGGCGTGACGGACGAGGACGAGCTCGTGCTCGCCGCGGCGGATGCCGGCGCCGACGACGCCGAGGGCGAGGACGGCGCGTACCGCGTGACGTGCGAGCCGACCGAGCTGGCCGCCGTGCGCGATGCGCTGGAGGCAGCCGGCTACGCGCTCGCCAGCGCCGAGCTGACGCTGCTGCCGAAGCAGCCTGCCGAGATCGACGAGGAGGGCGCGCGCAAGGTGCTCAAGATGGTCGATGCGCTCGAGGAGGACGACGACGTGCAGGACGTGGTGTTCGACGTCGAGATCCCCGAAGCCGTCCTCGCCGAGCAGTAGGACACCGTGCCGACCCCGGTCATCATCGACTGCGACCCGGGGATCGACGATGCGATCGCGCTGCTCCTCGCGCTCGCCAGCCCGGAGCTCGACGTGCTTGCGGTCACCACGGTCGCCGGCAACGTGCCGCTGGCGAGCACGACGGCCAACGGCCTGCGCGTGCTGGAGCTGCTCGGGCGCTCGGAGATCCCGTTGGCCGCGGGCGCCACGCGGCCGCTCGTGCACGTCCCCGTCGAGGATTCGTCCTCCACGCACGGCGAGACGGGCCTCGACGGCGCCGGCCTGCCCGAGCCGACGCGGCTGCCCGTCGACGAGCACGCCGTCGATCTGATCGCGCGGCTGGCCCTGGCCCGTCCGGGCGAGATCACCCTGGCCGCGGTGGGTCCGCTGACGAACGTGGCCCTGCTCGCCGCCCTGCATCCCGAGGCCTTCGCGGCGCTGCGTCGCATCGTGATCATGGGCGGTGCCGCCAGCGGCGGGAACATGTCGCCGTACGCGGAGTTCAACGTCTGGTTCGATCCCGAGGCGGCTGAGCGCGTCCTGCAGTCCGGCCAGGAGGTCGCCCTCGTCGGCCTCGACGTCACGCGACAGGCGATCCTGACCGGCACCGACATCGACGAGCTTCAGCACCTCCCGGTGATCGGCAATGCCGTGGCCGGCATGCTCCGGTTCTACATGCGCAAGCACGTCGACTGGTACGGGGAGGAGATCGTGTACCAGCACGACAGCCTCGCAGTTGCGCACCTGATCGATCCGGCGATCCTCTCGATGATCACGTGCCACATCGAGGTGGACACCGGCATGGGGCCGGCGCGCGGTGCGACGCTGGTGGACCGCCTCGGCGTCTACGGCGGTGCCCCCAACGCGCAGTGGGCCGATGCGGTCGACGTGCCGCGGTTCCGCTCGCTGCTGCTCGGCCGTCTCGCCGCGCTCGCGTCGTCGCTCTAGAGGCGCGGGAAGGCGTCGCCGGCCTGCCAGGGTGCAGACGGGTACTCGGCCTTGTCGCCGCGATGCTCGCCGATCGTCAGGATGCGGAGATCGTGCTCGCCGTCGTTGACGAACTGGTGCGGTCGCTCGGGACCCTCCCGCTTGGCGAAGAAGTCGCCGGGTCCGACCCGGAACCGCTCATCGCCGACCATCAGGATCCCGGTGCCGCTGAGAACGAGGAAGCATTCCTCCTCCTCGTGGTGCCAGTGGAACTTCGTGGAACGCTCGCCGGGCCGCACGAGATCGACATTGACGCCGATCCGACGCAGGCCCGAGTGCTCGCCGAGGCGGGTGGAGAGGCCGAACGTCTCGCCGCCCGGCTCGTACTCGTTCTCGCCGGTCGGTGCCTCCTCCGCGCGGACCAGCCACGACGGCCGGTGATCATCACGCGTGATCAGCCGTTCTGCCGGTCGGCCGTTGATCTCGCTCACCGCCCACTCGCCAGCGGGCAGCGTGCGCGTCTCGACCCAGCGCGCTGCGGGCAGGTCGGCGGCGACCTCGACGCAGATCGCCTCCCATTCGCCCTCGTGATCCACGAGCAGGAAGGGGGCGGTGCCGCCGGTGGTGCGCAGCAGCTCCTCCTGCGCCGCGTCGACATCGGGCCACCACCGAGGATGGCGTTCGATGAAGGCGATCTGTCGTGTGGGGCGTGCAGCCATGTCCCTGCATCGTACGCCACGCCTCGCACGGGCGGCGGCGACCGGAGCCGCTCGTAGACTGCGGACATGGTGATCCTCGGGGTCGACCCCGGCACGGCTTCCACCGGCTACGGCGTGGTGACAGCAGAAGGGAGCCGGCTCAGGTCGGTCGTCTTCGGCTGCGTCCACACCGATGCCCACACGCCCCTCGAGGAGCGGCTGGCGGCGATCGCCCGCGCCATCGATGCGCTGATCGACGAGCACGCCCCGACTGCGCTGGCCGTGGAGGGCGTGTACGTCGGCGGCAATCCCCGCAACGCGCTCAACATCGGGCAGGCGCGCGGCGCGGTGCTGGCCGCCGCCGGTCTGCGCCATGTCGAGGTCGCCGAGTACTCCGTCTCCGAGATCAAGACGGCGGTCTGCGGCTTCGGCCGGGCGGAGAAGGCGCAGGTGCAGCGCATGGTCGGGGCGGTGCTCGGCCTGTCGAAGCCGCCGACCCCCGACCACGCCGCCGACGCGCTCGCCGCGGCGATCTGCCACGCCTCGCAGAGCCCGCTCGCCGCATCGCTGCGCAAGGCGGGGGTGCGCGCGTGATCGCCCATGTCGCCGGCACCGTGACGAGCCGCGAGGGGGAGATCCTCGTCGTCGACGTCAACGGCGTCGGGTACGAGGTGACGGCCACGCTCGGCGCGCTCGCACGCAGCGAGCCGGGCACGGCGGTCACGGTCCCGACCTACCTGCACGTCCGCGAGGACGCCATGCAGCTGTTCGGATTCGCCAGCGAGGCGGAGCGCCGGATCTTCCGTCTGCTCCTCAATGTCAACGGGGTGGGCCCCAAGCTCGCCTTGGCGATCGTCTCCGCGCAGGAGCCCGAGCGCATCGAGAGCGCGGTCCTGCTGGGTGACGTGGCGCTTCTGTCGAGCGTGAGCGGCGTCGGCAAGAAGACCGCCGAGCGCATCTGCCTCGACCTCAAGGACAAGATCGCCGGGGCCGGTGCTGCCGCGACCGGCGGCGCTGCGCCGGTTGCCGCGTCCGACCCGCACCGCGAGGCGCGCGACGGCCTCGTCGCACTGGGCTACTCCGTGATCGATGCCGAGGCCGCCCTGCAGGGCGCAGACGGCTCGGCGGAGGATCGCATCAAGGCCGCGCTCGCCCGGCTCGGAGGCGGCCGCTGATGTCCGACGACGCGCGCATCATCGCCGGCGAGGAGGAGCCCGAGGATCGCGAGGTCGATGGCTCGCTGCGCCCGCGGCGCCTCGGCGACTTCGTGGGGCAGGAGCATGCGGTCCGGCAGCTGGAGACCTTCGTCGCCGCTGCGCGCGGCCGCGGCGAGGCCTGCGATCACGTCCTGCTCGCCGGGCCACCCGGTCTCGGCAAGACCAGCCTCGCGTTCATCGTCGCGATCGAGATGGACAGCCGCATCCACACGATCTCCGGGCCGGCGCTCGAGCGGAAGGGCGACATCGC
>CAZPQP010000023.1:0-16227 GCA_964588635.1 uncultured Bifidobacterium sp. | reverse complement strand
CGAGCATGACGCGGAACATGGTGTTCGGAAGCGACTCCGTCACCTCGCCCTCGACTTCGATCTTCTCTTCCTTCGTCACCTTGACTCCGTGGTCGACTGCGCTGAATGGTACTGGAGTCGTCAGAGCAGCGACCCCGCCAGCCTGTAACGTCTCCCACATGACCGTCATGACTCCCGACGAGCTGGCCCGCTACGCGGACGCCGTCATCGATACCTGCCTGCACATCAAGAAGGGCGATACCGTCGCCGTTCACGGCGAGCCGGGCTCCCGCCCGTACGTCCAGGCGCTGGTGGAGTCGGCCTACGCCTCGGGCGCGCGCTTCGTCGATGTGCTCTACGTGGACCCCGTCATCCGCCGGGCGCGCATCACGGGCGCGAAGGACGTGAGCACGCTCAAGTGGTCGCCGCGCTGGCATCTCACGCGCATGAAGGACCTGATCGCGGCCGACGCGTCGCTGATCTCGATCGCCGGCGAGGAGAACCCGGCGCTGATGAAGGGCGTCGATCCCAAGCGCGCGATGCTCGAGATGACGGCCCGCATGCCGGGGCGCGAGGCGTACCTCAAGGCCGTTGCGGCCGGCACGGCGCGCTTCTGCGTCGTCGCGTACCCCGCGCCGGGCTGGGCCAGGCAGGTCTATCCGAAGCTGTCGGTCGAGCGGGCGCAGCGCGCGCTCGCCAAGGACCTCCTCTCGTTCTGCCGGATCGGCGCGAACGATCCGGCGGGGGCATGGGGCAAGCACGTCGAGAACCTCGTCAAGCGCGCCGCGCTGGTCAACAAGCGCAACTTCGTGGCCATGGAGTTCGTGGCGCCCGGCACCGACCTGCGCGTCGGTCTGGCTCCGAAGACGCGCTGGTGCGCCGCCGAGATGAAGACCCCGAACGGCCGCCGCTGGTGCGCGAACCTCCCGACGGAGGAGGTCTTCGCGAGCCCGGACTACCGCTCCACCGAGGGCCACTTCACCTGCACGCGCCCGCTCTCGCTCGACGGCCAGATGTTCGACGGCATCAAGGCGGAGTTCGCAGGCGGACAGCTGCAGCGCATTCAGGCCAGGACCGCCAAGCAGCGCGACTACCTGGCCGCCTACTTCGCGCGCGACAAGGGCGCGGGGCGCCTCGGCGAGGTGGCGCTGGTCGACAAGGCCTCGCGCATCGGCCAGGCGAACCGCGTCTACCACACGACGCTGCTCGACGAGAACGCCGTGGCGCACGTCGCCTTCGGCTCGGCCTACGGCGCCACGCGCTTCCCCGACGCGCGCATCACGGGCGATCGCGGCCTCAACGTCTCGAAGATCCACGTCGACGTGATGATCGGCTGCGACGACCTGTCGGTCACCGGCATCACCGCCAAGGGCGAGCGCGTGCCGGTCATCAAGACGGGGGCCTGGGCGCTGAAGTAAGCCGCTCTACGCCGGGTCGTCGATGAGCACGACCCGGATACCCCAGGCCTCGCCCGACGCGAACAGCGCGTCGGCGTCGACCTCGTCCTCCCAGCCGAGCACGTGCGGCTCCGGCTGGTCGGCGGTGGACCCCAGGATCGCGCGGCGCTTCGGCACCTCCACCGGAGCGGGACCCTGCAGCATGCGTTCGCGCGCCTCCTCGGCCGCCTCGACGGCGGGTCCCTCTGCGTAGCCCTTGCCCATGCCCCGATGCTACTGGGCGGCGGCGCGCTTCGCAGCCTTGGCCGCGCGCTTGCCGGCCTGATACGCGGCGAGCTCCTCGGCCGTGCGGACCTCGCCGAGCGTCGGATACGCCGGCAGGAGCGGCGCGAGGCCCGGCAGGTCGACGCCGTACTGCTTCGCGAGCAGCACCATCAGCGACGTCACCTTGAGCGGGCCGATGCCGGGCAGGGCGCCGAGGCGCGCCGCGAGGTCGTCGCCGCTCGCAGCCTCCGTCCAGATGCGCGCACCGTCTCCGTGGTAGACGTCGACGATGACGTGGCAGAGGTCCTGGATGCGCGCGGCCATCGTGCCGGGGAAGCGGTGCACGGCGGGCTTCTCGCGACACACGGCCAGGAACGCATCGGCATCCATCGCCGCGATGCGGGCCGGGTCGAGGTGGCCGAGCCGCTCGCGCAGCACGGCCGGCCCGGCGAACGCCTTCTGCACCGTCACCTGCTGATCCAGCGCGAAGCCGATCAGCAGCGCGTTCGGATCCTGTGCGAGCAGCCGGTCGGCGGCCTCGTCACCGGTCCAGGGGAGCAGTGCGGGAGGCGCCACGTGACCTACTTGGCGGCGATGCGCTTCTCGATCGCGGCGTCGATGCGGGCCTCGGTCGCCTCGTCGTCGAGCTTCAGCGCGGCACCGAGCTCACGGGCGTAGGCCTTGCGGACCTTCTCCATCAGCGTGCGCTGGCCGTCGTTGAGCTTGCGCGTCTCGGCGGTGTCGACGAGCGAGGCGAGCACCTCGACCATGGCGTCGAGCTCGCCCTCGGCGAAGCGGTCCTTGAGCAGGCGGCCGTCGCGGTTCCACGGGATCGCCTCCTCGTAGCCGGAGACGAGCGCCTCGAGCGAGCGCTCGGCGGCGGCCTTCGTCGTGACGAGGCGCAGTCCGCGCTCGACGGCGCGATCGAGGGGCACGGTGACGTTCATCTTGGAGTCGAGGACGAAGAGGTCCACGACGGTCACCTTGTTCCCGAGCACGGTCTTCTCGCCGATGCCTTCGACGCGCGCGAAGCCCTCCGGCCCGAACACCACGGTCTTGCCCTTCTCGAACTGTGCCACCTTCGCCATATCGGCTCCTGATTCGACGTGCTGGGGGCTAAGGATACGCGAGGACGCGATTTCGCCCGCCGGGTACAGGGTCGGGTAGGCTTCCCGTGTCGTATTCGCGACGCCCACTGACTCCACGAGGTTGATGATGCTCCGCCGCCTGCTTCCCGTCGCATTCCTGGCACTGCTGCTGATCCCGTCGGCCGCCTTCGCGGGCGAGGAGGGCGCGCCCAAGGAGTACGTCACGGAGTTCTTCCTCGCGCTGATCATCGGCATCATCGCCCTGTTCGCGATCATCGCGGGCTTCGAGGCGCGTCGCGCCCGCCGCAAGGCCTCGCACTAGCCTCCGCCGGAGGTGCCGCGCCGCAGGATCCGCGTGTCACCCGTGCGCCGGGTGATGCCGTCTGCGTCCATGCGCTCGAGCAGCGCCTGCACGACCTTGCGCGATGAGCCCGTGGCGTCGCGCACCTGTGCGAGCGTGACCTCGCCGCCCGTCGTGCACAGCTCGCGCACGATCCGGACGGCCTCGGCGTAGGCCGAGCCGCTGACGGCGATGCCGTCGGGCAGTCGTGCGATCCGGCCACTGCGATCGAGCTGCGCGAGCACGGCCCAGGCGTCGTCGGTCGGCAGCGCGAGCTGCTCCACGAGCTCGCTCTGGCGGTGGGTGGCGAAGGGCTCGGCGTCGAGCCGCGCCAGGATCCCCTCGGCGACTGCGAGATCGTCCTCGCTTGCGCCGGTGCCGGCCAACCGCACCGCGGCGCCGTCGCGCTCCAGGACGCCGTCGTCGATGAGCCGCTCCAGCAGCGCGTCGCGCCACGGCGTCTCCTTGAGCAGCGCCGCCAGCGGTACGGCCGGGTCGAGTGGATGCTCGATCGCCCGCGTGGAGAGACGAGATTCGATGGCGCGGCGGATCGCGTCGTAGCGCGAGCGCGCGACGTGCCACTCGCCGAACACCAGCGTGTCGGGTGCCGCGGCCAGCGCGGCCTCGGCCGCATCCGGTTCGAGGAGCCCGCGCGTGGCGACGTCGGCGGCGCGCACGGCGCCCTCGCGGAGCATCGCGGCGACGATCGCATCGGCGTCCCCGGTGGCGAAGGTGCGCAGACGCGCGATGTCGGCCGCGCCGCCGGCGTGCCGACGCGGGCGCGGGTCGAGGATCGTGGCGCCGGCGATCGTCCCGGGCGGGGCGAGGCGGCGCAGCACCACGCGATCACCGCGCAGCGCCGCAATCGGCTCGGACAGGCGCAGCTGGGCCAGCCCGGTGTCGCCGAGCGGCACGGCCTTGGCGTGCGCGATCGTCGTGCCGTGGAGGACTTCGATCGGCTCGCCGCGACGGGGTGCCTCGGCACCCTCGAGGATGGCGAGCTCGACGTCGAGGCGGTACGACGGCGCGGCCGGCAGGCCGGTCCAGAGCACGGCGCCCGGCGGCACCTCGGCACGCTCGATGCCGACGAGCGCCGCCGCCACGCGGCTGCCGGCGCCGGCCCGGTCGGCGTCCTCGCCGTGGATCTGCAGCGAGCGCACGCGCACCTCGCGTCCGGCGGGCTCGACGGTGACCGTCGTGCCCGCGGTGAGCGTGCCGGACCAGAGCGTGCCGGTCACGACCGTGCCGATGCCGTGCAGCGAGAACGAGCGGTCGACCGGCAGGCGCGCGCGTCCCGCGCCGTCGCGCGACGGCGTCGCGGTGGCGGCCGTCCGCAGCGCGGCGAGCAGGTCGTCGAGCCCCGCGCCGGTCGGCGCGGAGACGGGGACGACGGTGGTCGTGGGGAAGGGGGTGGCGGCAAGTGCGACGCGCACCTCAGCCGTTGCGGCGGCAAGGCGCGCAGCGTCCACGAGGTCGGCCTTCGTCAGGGCGACGACGGCATGCTGGACGCCGAGCAGGCCGAGGATCGCGAGGTGCTCCGTGGTCTGCGGCATCACGCCGTCATCGGCGGCGACGCAGATCAGCGCCAGGTCGATGCCGGTCGCGCCGCCGACCATCGTGCGGACGAAGCGCTCGTGGCCGGGCACGTCGACGACGCTGAGCCGCAGATCGTCGGCGAGTGCGAGCTCGGCGTAGCCGAGGACGATCGAGATGCCGCGGCGGTGCTCCTCCTCGAGCCGATCGGTGTCGGTGCCGGTGAGCGTGCGAACCAGCGTCGTCTTGCCGTGATCGACGTGGCCGGCGGTGCCGAGCGTGAGGTGGCGCGTCATCGGCAGGCGCTGACACGCGCGGCCACGACCGCGACGTCCGCGTCGTCGAGCAGC
This sequence comes from uncultured Bifidobacterium sp., assembly GCA_964588635.1. GTDB lineage: Bacteria > Actinomycetota > Thermoleophilia > Gaiellales > F1-60-MAGs149 > F1-60-MAGs149. The sequence goes on along the minus strand of CAZPQP010000023.1, from coordinate 11,276 downwards.
GTGCGGCAGTCGAGCAGGAGCAGGCCGTCCTCGAGGCGTCCGAGGACCGCGGGCGTGCCGGTCCGCAGGGCCTCGTGGAGCGCGCCATCCTGATCGGGCAGGGCGCAGGCCGCGCTCGGCAGGTCGATCGTCGGCAGGGCGCCGCCGCCGATCCGCGCGGCGGTCTCGACCACCTCACCGCCGGTCGCGGCCGCCAGCTCCTCGGCGCGGCGGCGCACGTCCGCCAGCGGCGCGCTGATCAGCCGCCGCACCGGCACGGCGGTGCGGGCGCGGGCCGGGTCGCCGTGCAGGCGCAGCGTGGCCTGCAGCGCCGCGAGGCTCAGGCGGTCGATGCGCAGGGCGCGGGCCAGCGGGTGGCGGCCGATCGCGTGCACGAGGTCGGCACGCCCGGCGATGATGCCCGCCTGCGGTCCGCCGAGCAGCTTGTCGCCGGAGAACAGCACGACGTCGGCGCCATCGCCGATCGAGCTGCGCGCATCCGGCTCGCCGGGCAGATCGGGATCGGGCCCGAGCAGGCCCGAGCCGATGTCGTCGACGACCGGGACGCCGTGCTCGCGGCCGAGGCGCGCGAGCTCGGCCGTCGCGACCTCCTCGGTGAAGCCCACGACACGGAAGTTCGACGGGTGCGCGCGCAGGATCAGGGCGGTGTCCGGTCCGATCGCGGCGGCGTAGTCGTCGAGGCGCGTGCGGTTGGTGGCCCCGACCTCGACGAGGCGCGCGCCGGCCTGCTCCATGATCGACGGCAGACGGAAGCCGTCGCCGATCTCGATCATCTGGCCGCGCGAGACGATCACCTCGCGGCCGCGGGCCAGCGCCGCGAGCGTGAGGACGAGGGCACCGGCCGCGTTGTTGACGGCCATGCCGCCCTCGGCGCCGGTGAGACGCGCGATCAGGGGTCCGATGTGCGACTGGCGCGAGCCGCGCTGGCCGGTCGCGAGGTCGAGCTCCAGGTCGGCGTAGCCGCCGGCGCTGGCGGCGACCGCCTCGACGGCCTCGGGCGCGAGCGGCGAGCGGCCGAGGTTGGTGTGGACGATCACGCCGGTGGCGTTGATGACGGCGCGCAGCGGCTGGGCGTCGAGGGCGTGGGCCGTGGCCACGATGATCGCGGTCTCCGCCGCGCGGTCCGCGGCGGCCTCGGCTCCCTCGAGCAGGGCGGCGCGGCGCGCATCGAGCGCGCGGCGGACGAGATCGGCCGCGCCGGCCTGTCCGAGCTCGTCGACGAGCCCAGCGCACGCGTCGTCGTGCAGCACGTGCTCGACCGAGGGCAGCTGGCGCAGGGCCTCCATGTGCCGAATGGTACGGGGAGTCGGGATGCGCGCGAGCCGTCCGGCGCCTCGCGGGGCGTCTCTGATACCTTCACCGTCGCAATGATTCACCTGTATCAGATCACCGGATCGTCGTCCTTCGCGGCTCGCGCCGCCCTCGAGGAGGCCGGTGCCGCGTACGAGGCGGTCAACGTCCACCCGCGCAATCGCGACGTCATCCCCGGCTTCGCCGAGACGAATCCGCTCAGGCGCGTGCCCGCGCTGCACGACGGCGACGTCCGCGTCTACGAGACGGGCGCGGTGCTCCTGTACATCGCCGATCGCTTCCCCGAGGCGGGGCTGATCCCGCCGATCGGCGACGCCCGTCGCGCCGACGTGTACCGCTGGATCATGTGGACCGCGAACACGCTCCACGGTGCCTGGTGGCCGCTGATGATGCCGTCGTTCCTGACCGCCGATGAGGCCGGTGCCGAGGGCATCCGCTCGAAGGGCCTCAGCGCCATGGCGCAGCACGGCGCGTACCTCGACACCCAGCTCGAGGGGCGCGAGTGGTGCATCGGCGACCAGTTCACGATCGCCGACATCTACCTCTACATGCTGGTCGGCTGGCAGTCCTTCGTCGACGACGTGCAGGTCGGCGGCGCACCGGTGCAGGAGCACTTCGCCCGCGTCGGTGCCCGTCCGGCGATCACGCGTGCGCGCGAGCTCGACGACCTCAAGCCCGACTTCATGCGCAACCACCCCGACATGCGCGGGGGCGAGAAGATCTAGTTCCGATTGGGGTCAGACCCCAAGCGGAACTCGATCAGGAGCCGCGCCCGACCCAGACGGCGCCGTCGGCGTACACCTCGCGCTTCCAGATCGGGACGGACACCTTCAGCTGCTCGATGATCCAGTGCGTCGCGGCGAGCGCGGACGGGCGGTGGCGCGACGTGGAGACGATCACCACGCTCGCCTCACCGGGCATGACGACGCCGGCGCGGTGGACGATCTCGACGGCCAGCAGCTCGTGGTCGGCGGCGGCCTGACGGGCGATGCGGTCGAGCTCCTCGACGGCCATCTCCTCGTAGGCCTCGTACTCGAGCCGCACGACGTCCTGGCCGCGCGTCGCGTTGCGGACCGTGCCGGTGAAGGCGGCCTGTGCGCCGGCGCGCTCGTCGTTCGCGCGGGCGTGCGCGGCGGCGATGTCGATCGGATCGGCCGTGATCATCACCCCGATGCGCGGCTCGTCGGAGCCGCCGGAGACGGGTGGGATCAGCGCGACCTCGTCGCCCTCGGCCAGCGGCGCGTCGGCGTCGGCGTACTGGCGGTTGACCGCGTAGGCGATGCCCGGCGGCTGCTCACCGAGGTCGAGCAGCGCCCAGACGTCGCCGACCACGGCGCCGTCCGGCAGCTCGAGGACGGTCGAACCGATCCCTGCGCGCTCGCGCAGGCCGGCGAAGAGGCGGACGGTGACGCTCGGCATGGCGGCAGTCTACGGGGGCATCGCGCAACCGTGTCCGGCTACGCTGCCGAATCGTGAGCGACGATCAGGTGACGACCGAGTCGGGCATTCCGGTGCCGCCCTTCTGCGAGGGCCCCGGCAGCGATGCCGTCGGCGCGCCCGGCCAGTACCCGTACACCCGCGGCGTCCGCGCCGACGGGTACCGCACCCGACCGTGGACGATGCGCCAGTACGCCGGCTTCGCCAGCGCGGAGGAGACGAACGAGCGCTTCCACCTGCTGCTCGAGCGCGGCCAGACGGGCCTCTCGACGGCGTTCGATCTGCCCACGCAGCTCGGTCTCGACTCGGACGACCCCAAGAGCCTCGGCGAGGTGGGCCGCACCGGCGTCGCGATCGACTCCGTCGAGGACATGGAGCGCCTCTTCAAGGGCATTCCGATGGGCGAGGCCTCGACCTCGATGACGATCAACGCGCCCGCCTCGGTGCTGCTGCTGCTGTACCAGCTGACGGGCGAGCGCCAGGGCGTCGCGCCGGAGCAGCTGAGCGGCACGATCCAGAACGACATCCTCAAGGAGTACGCGGCGCGCGGGAACTACATCTACCCGCCGCGCCCGTCGATGCGCCTGACGGTCGACACCATGGCCTACGCCAAGGAGCACCTGCCGCGCTTCAACACGATCTCGATCTCCGGGTACCACATCCGCGAGGCCGGTTCGACGGCGGTGCAGGAGCTCGCGTTCACGCTCGCGAACGGCCTCGCCTACGTGCAGGCGGCGGTCGATGCCGGGCTCGACGTCGATGCGTTCGCGCCGCGCCTGTCCTTCTTCTTCAACGCCCACAACGACGTCTTCCAGGAGGTCGCGAAGTTCCGCGCCGCGCGCCGCATGTGGGCGCGCTTCATGGAGGAGCGCTTCGGGGCCAAGGACGACCGCTCGAAGATGCTGCGGTTCCACGCGCAGACGGGCGGCTCGACGCTGACGGCGCAGCAGCCCGAGGTGAACCTGATCCGCGTTGCGCTGCAGGCCTTCTCGGCCACGGCCGGCGGAGCGCAGTCGCTCCACACCAACGGCTTCGACGAGGCGCTGGCGCTGCCGACGGAGCACGCCGCCACGCTCGCGCTGCGCACGCAGCAGGTGCTGGCCCACGAGTCGGGCATCGTCGCCACGGCCGATCCGTTCGGCGGCTCCTGGTACGTCGAGGGCCTGACCGACGAGCTCGAGGCCCGCGCGCTCGAGCTGATCGGCGAGATCGACAAGCTCGGCGGCAGCGTCGTCGCCATCGAGCAGGGCTTCATCCAGGACCAGATCGAGGACGCCGCCTACCGCTCGCTGCGCCGCCTCGAGAACGGCGACGACATCGTCGTCGGCGTCAACCGGTACCGCAACGAGGAGGAGCCCGAGGTGCCGATCCACCGGATCGACGCGAGCCTCGAGCAGCAGCAGGTCGCACGCACCCAGGCGCTGCGTGCCGCGCGCGACTCCGGCGCGGTCGCGTCGGCGCTGGCCGCCGTCCGCGCCGCCGCCGACTCCGACACGAACCTGCTCCATCCCATGAAGGACGCCCTCGCCGCCCACGCCACGGTCGGCGAGGTCTGCGGCGTCCTGCGCGAGACCTGGGGCACGCACGACCGCTGAGCGACGCCCGACGGGGTATTCTCCCGCCGTCCGAGAGGAAGACGAGATCCTGTGACCGACCGCCACGAACCCGGTACCACCGCCCAGCGCATCGCCCACCTCGAGGAGCTGCGCGTGCAGTCCGAGCACCTCGACCCGAAGGCCGAGGAGCGTCAGCGCGCCCGCGGCAAGGGCCTGGCGCGCGAGCGCATCGAGGCGCTGTTCGACGCCGGCACGTTCCGCGAGATCGACCGCTACGCGCAGCATCGCAACGCCGAGCTGGCCGACCGCCGCCCCTACGGCGACGGCGTCATCACCGGGCACGGGCTGATCCACGGCCGCCGCGTCTTCGCGTTCTCGCAGGACTTCACCGTCTTCGGCGGCTCGCTCGGCGAGGTCTTCGCCGAGAAGATCTGCAAGGTGATGGATCTGGCGCTGCGCTACGGCTGCCCGATCATCGGCATCAACGACTCGGGCGGCGCTCGCATCCAGGAGGGCGTCGTGTCGCTCGGCGGCTACGCCGACATCTTCCAGCGCAACGTCGACGCCTCGGGCGTGATCCCGCAGATCTCGCTGATCATGGGCCCCTGCGCCGGCGGCGCGGTCTACTCGCCCGCGATCACCGACTTCATCCTGATGGTCCGCGAGACCTCGCACATGTTCATCACCGGTCCCGACGTGGTCCGCGCGGTGACGGGCGAGGAGGTCTCGATGGAGGAGCTCGGCGGCGCGGACGCGCACGCCGAGAAGAGCGGCGTCTGCCATCTCGTCTGCGAGGACGAGGCCGCGGCGATTGCCGACGCGCGCGCGCTGATCTCGTTCCTCCCGCAGAACAACCTCGACGCCCCGCCGTGGGCGCCGACGGACGACCCGGCCGATCGCGAGTGCACCGAGCTCGACACGCTGATCCCGGACAGCCCGAACAAGCCGTACGACATGCACGCGGTGATCCGCTCGATCACCGACGACGGCCTCTTCTTCGAGATCCAGCCGACGTACGCGATGAACATCCTGACCGGCTTCGCGCGCCTCAACGGGCACTCGATCGGCATCGTCGGCAACCAGCCGGGCCAGCTCGCCGGCGTGCTCGACATCGCCTCGTCGGAGAAGGCCGCGCGCTTCGTGCGCACCTGCGACGCCTTCGGCATCCCGGTCCTCACGCTCGTCGACGTGCCGGGCTTCCTGCCGGGCACCGAGCAGGAGTGGGGCGGCATCATCCGCCACGGCGCCAAGCTGCTCTATGCCTACGGCGAGGCGACGGTGCCGAAGCTCACGCTGATCACGCGCAAGGCCTACGGCGGCGCGTACGACGTGATGGGGTCGAAGCACCTGCGCGCCGACGTCAACCTGGCGTGGCCGACCGCGGAGGTCGCCGTGATGGGCCCCGACGGCGCCGTCAACGTCGTGTACCGCAAGGAGCTCGCCGAGGCCGCCGATCCGGACGCGCGCCGCGCCGAGCTGATCGACGAGTACAAGGCGCGCTTCTCGAATCCGTTCACGGCCGCCGAGCGCGGGTTCGTCGACGACGTGATCATCCCGCGCGAGTCGCGCCAGGCGCTGATCGACGCCCTCGAGGCCTCGCTCACCAAGCGCGTCGAGCGCCCCCGCCGCAAGCACGGGAACATCCCCCTGTGAGCGACATCACGGAGCGCGACGAGGCCAAGGCCCGCGAGGAGCTCGCCATCGAGGCGGCGCTGCGCGTGGTCGAGCAGGAAGGGCCGCTCGCCGGGCATCCCGCGTACCGCTCGGCGTGGCGCCGTCAGGCCGCCCGCGAGCAGCTCGACAATCGAGTGGACGCATGACCACGCCGCCGTTCGACCGGATCCTCGTCGCCAACCGCGGCGAGATCGCGATTCGCGTCTTCCGCGCCTGCCGCGAGCTCGGCATCGCCACGGTCGCCGTCTACTCCGAGGCCGATGCCGGTGCCCCGCACGTGCGCTACGCCGATGAGGCCGTCCTGCTGGGCGCCGCCGCGCCGAGCGAGAGCTACCTCAACATCCCCAAGCTGATCGACGCCGCCCAGCGCACGGGTGCGCAGGCGATTCATCCGGGCTACGGCTTCCTGGCCGAGAGCGCGCCGTTCGCGACCGCCGTGATCGAGGCCGGTCTCACGTGGATCGGCCCGCCGCCCAGCGCCATCGACGCGATGGGCTCGAAGATCAACTCGCGCGTCCTGATGGCCGAGGCGAACGTGCCGATCGTGCCCGGCACGACGGAGGAGATCACCGATCCCGCCCGCGTCATCGAGCTCGGCGAGCAGTACGGCTGGCCGATCGCGCTGAAGGCCTCGGCCGGCGGTGGCGGTCGCGGGCTCAAGGTCGTGCACGAGGCGTCGGAGGCCGAGCGCCTGCTCGAGGCCGCCAAGCGCGAGGGCGAGGCGTGGTTCGGCAACGGCGCCGTCTACGTCGAGAAGTACGTCGAGGACCCGCGCCACGTCGAGATCCAGGTCATGGCCGACACGCACGGCAACGTGATCCACCTCGGCGAGCGCGACTGCACGCTGCAGCGCCGCCACCAGAAGATCGTCGAGGAGGCGCCGTCGCCCGCCGTCGACGCCGACCTGCGCGCGCGGATGGGTGCGATGGCGGTCAACGCCGCCAAGGCCGTCGACTACGTCGGCGCCGGCACGATCGAGTGCCTGCTCGACCGGCACGGCGACTTCTACTTCCTCGAGATGAACACCCGCGTGCAGGTCGAGCACCCGGTCACCGAGCTGGTGACGGGCGTCGACATCGTGCGCGAGCAGATCCTCGTGGCCGCGGGCAACCCGCTCTCGTACACGCAGGACGACATCGTGATGCGCGGCCACGCCATCGAGTGCCGCGTCAACGCCGAGGATCCGGGCAACGGCTTCACGCCGTCGCCGGGCAAGCTGCTCCGCCACCGGCCGCCGAGCGGTCCCGGCATCCGCGTCGAGTCCGGCGTGGAGGAGGGCGGTGAGATCAACGATCGCTACGACCCCATGGTCGCGAAGCTGCTGGTGTGGGACACGACGCGCGAGCGCGCGATCGCCCGCATGCGCCGCGCGCTCGACGAGTACGAGATCGTCGGGCCGAAGACGCTGCTGCCGATGCATCGCATCGTCATGCGCGCCCCCGAGTTCGCGGAGGGGCAGACGTGCGCCGGTCTCGTCGAGGGCGCCTGGGCCGACGCCTGCGCCGCGCTCGAGGACGAGCCCGTCACCGCCGCCCCCGCAGCGGCCGGCGGCGTCACGATCCCGCGCCACGTGCCCGTCGAGGTCGAGGGTCGTCGCTACGACGTCGTGCTGCGCCTGCCGGCCTCGGCCGGGGCCGAGGAGGCGCGCGAGCGCATCCGCGCCCGCATGGCGGGCGGTGCGGGTGCCGCGGCCGAGGGTGCGATCGTCTCGCCGATGCAGGGCACGGTGCTCCAGCTCGAGGTCGCCGAGGGCGACCACGTCGAGGCGGGGCAGGTCGTGGCCGTCGTCGAGGCGATGAAGATGGAGAACGAGGTGCAGTCGCTGCATGCGGGCACCGTCGCCGCCGTGCACGTGCAGGCCGGCCAGGCCGTGCAGGCCGGTCAGACGCTGGTCGAGCTCGACGGCGAGTAGGACGCCGTTCGCCGGCGGTCCCCGGGACGCAGGCGTTCCCACCCGCACGTTCGCTTTCGGGCGCTGACGTTCCCTATAGTTCCGGCGCAATGGCGCAGAACGACGCAACCGTATGGGACGACGAGCCGATCTACGTGCGCGACGCGGTCTTCCAGCCGATCGAGACGCCGACCGCCGTCGACGAGGTCGCTCGGCGCATCCGCCAGGCGATCGTCCTCGGCGTGCTGCGCGATGGCGACCGCCTGCCGGCCGAGACCGAGCTCGCGAAGCGCATCGGCGTCGGTGTGATGACGGTCCGCGCCGCGCTCTCCGAGCTGCGCGCCGACGGTCTCCTCGAGACGCATCGCGGCCGTCTCGGTGGCTCGTTCGTCGCCTCGAGCGACAAGGCGATCCTGTCCGGCGTCACCTCGACCGATCCGACGCATCTGCGCCAGCAGGCGGAGATCCTCGGCGGGCTCGAGGCCCAGGCTGCGCGTCTCGCCGCGGCGCTGATCACCGACGAGGAGATCGAGATCCTCGCCGAGCTGACCAGTGAGATGGAGCAGCCGCACAGCACGGGCGAGGTCGGCGTCCTCAACAACCGCTTCCACCTGATGATCGCGGCGGCCTCCGGCAATCGCGATCTCGTCTCCCTGATCAGCCAGCGCCGTGCCGAGCTCTACTCGGCGGCGTACGCGCTCTCCGGCGTGCAGCTGCCGCTGCTGCTCGACGCCGATGCGCATCCCGGCATCGTCGAGGCCCTTGCGGCGCGTGACGGCGACCTCGCCAGCGTCCGCATGTGGGAGCACCATCGCGTGACGATGGACGGCGTGCTCGACGCGATGTGAGTCGGCGGCTGCCCGCCGCCTCACCGACCGCCCGCGCTATCGTGCCGGGGATGCCTACGCTCCCCAGTGATTTCCCGCCTCCGTACGACCCTGCGGCCGCTGTAGACGCTCCGAACGCACCGATCGACCTCCAGATCCCGACCGGGGTCTGCATCGTCGGCGGTGGCGCAGCCGGGCTCGCGTGCGCCGTCAAGCTCGGCCAGCTGCTGGCCGATGACCCCGAGACCCTCGAGCGGCTCGGCGAGGTCCCGATCGTCGTGATCGAGAAGGGCAAGGCCATCGGCAGCCACTCGCTGTCGGGCGCGATGATGAACCCGCAGCCGCTGCGCGACCTCTTCCCCGATCTGACCGACGACCAGCTGCCCACGTACGGCGCGGTCGACAAGGAGTCGGTCTACTTCATGACGTCGCGCAAGCGGGCGATCAAGCTGCCGACGCCGCCGGAGTTCCGGAACCACGGCAACCACGCGATCTCGCTGGCCACGCTCAACCGGTTCCTGGCCGAGCAGGCGGAGGCGCTCGGCGCCTACGTGCTGCCGGAGACCGACGCGCAGACGCTGCTCGTCGAGGGCGGCGCGGTGCGCGGCATCCGCACCGGGGTGAAGGGCCTCGACAAGGATGGCAACGAGAAGCCGGGCGCGGCGCCCGCGACCGAGGTGCACGCGCAGGTGACCGTGCTCGCCGAGGGCGCGCAGGGCAAGCTGCGCGAGGCGGCGATGACGGCCTTCGACGTCTCGAGCCCGTTCCCGCAGGTCTACGCGCTCGGCGTGAAGGAGCTGTGGAAGGTCCCCAAGAGTCTCGACCGCATCATCCATACGCTCGGCTGGCCGCTCCGCGGTGCCGCACGCTACCGCGAGTTCGGCGGCTCGTGGGTCTACCCGATGGGCCCCGACCAGGTCTCGCTCGGCCTCGTCGTCGGGCTCGACTGGGCCGACTCGTCGCTCAGCGTCCACGACCTGCTGCAGGAGCTGAAGCTGCATCCGCTGATCCGCAGGATCCTGGAGGGCGGGGAGCGCGTCGAGTGGGGTGCGAAGATCATCCCCGAGGGCGGCTTCTACGCGATTCCCGACCAGCTGACGATCCCCGGCGCGCTGTTCGTCGGCGATTCGGGCGGGTTCGTCAACGTCCCGCGCCTCAAGGGCGTGCACTACGCGATCCGCTCCGGCATGCTCGCGGCGCAGGCCATCCACGCCGCACTGCGGGCGGGCCACGACGTCACGCAGCCCGGCGCGCTGGATGCGTACGACTCCGCGATCCGCACCGGCGAGATCGGCACGGAGCTGTGGCAGGTGCGCAACTCGCGCCAGCAGTTCCAGCGCGGCCTGCTCGGTGCAGGCCCGATCATGCCCCTGATCACGGCGACGAAGGGCAAGTTCCCGCCCGGCGCCACGCCGTTCACGTCGGATGCGCACCACGAGGTCGAGAACCTCGGCAGCGTCTACACGGAGCCCGACGGCCAGTACACGTTCGACAAGCTGTCGAGCGTGTTCCTGTCGGGCAACAAGACCCGCGACGACCAGCCCAATCACCTGCGCATCCATCAGCCGCGCGTGCCGCGTGACGTGGCAGACGCGTGGGTCAACATGTGCCCGGCCAAGGTGTACGAGGTCGTCGAGGGGTCGGAGTCCGGTGACGGCATGGTCCGCATCCACATGGACCCGTCGAACTGCGTCCAGTGCGGCGCGATCACCGCCAAGGGCGGCCGTTTCACTCCGCCCGAGGGCGGCAGCGGTCCCGAATACCAGAAGATGTAGCGAGGAGCCCATCCCATGGATCTCTACGAGCACCAGGGCAAGGAGCTGTTCGCGAAGGCGGGCATCCCCGTCGCCGCAGGCCATGTCGCCTACACCGTGGACGAGGCCCGCACGGCGGCCGAGCAGCTCGGCGGCATCGTGGTCGTCAAGAGCCAGGTCCTGACCGGTGGCCGCGGCAAGGCCGGCGGCGTCAAGGTCGTCAAGGACCCGGCGGCGGCGGCGGAGGCGGCCGAGGCGATCCTCGGTCTCGACATCAACGGCCACATCACGCGGCGCCTCTACGTCGAGGCGGGGGTGAAGATCGCGAAGGAGTACTACTTCTCCATCACGTTCGACCGCTCGGCCAAGATGCCGCTGCTGATGCTCACCACAATGGGCGGCATGGACGTCGAGGACGTCGCCGAGAACCATCCCGACAAGCTCGTCCGGCTGCATGTCGACCCGGCGCTCGGGTACCGCGGCTTCCACGGCGTGCAACTGATGAGCGAGGCCGGCATCCCGGTCGAGGAGCGCAAGGCGCTCGCGCCGCTCTTGGCCGCGCTGTACGGCGTCTTCGCGCAGGAGGACGCCATGCTCGTCGAGGTCAACCCGCTCGTCCTGCTCGAGGACGGCACGTTCCTCGCGGCCGACGCCAAGGTGACGATCGATGACAACGCGCTGTACCGCCATGCCGATATCGAGGCGATGCGCGATCTCGCGGCGATGGATCCGCAGGAGCAGGCCGCCCGCGAACACCACCTCGCCTACGTGAAGCTCGACGGCGACGTCGGCATCCTCGGCAACGGCGCCGGGCTCGTGATGAGCA
>CAZPQP010000022.1:0-16299 GCA_964588635.1 uncultured Bifidobacterium sp. | reverse complement strand
CATGTCGATCGTCTCGAGCAGCGCGAGCTCGTCGGCGTTCTCGAGGATCAGCTCGCCGAACTTCTTGAGCACGGCCTTGCGGCGAGCGGGCGAGGCGTTCGACCAGGCACCGCTGTTGAAGGCGGCGCGCGCACCGGCGACGGCGCGATCGACATCGGCCGTGTCGCACGCGGCGATCTGCGTGATGACGGTGCCGTCGATCGGCGAGACGCAGTCGAACGTCGCGCCGCTGATGGCGTCGACGTACTGGCCGTCGATGAACGCGCGGCCCTCGGGCTGCAGGCGCTCGGCGGCGTCGGCGACGGACGATGCGGTGGGAATGGCGGTGGCGCTCATGGTCTCCAGAGGGTCGGAAGCGGTGCTGGGCAAACGGTAGGTGAAGCCCGCGGAACGTGCGGGCGACGACATCGTTGCATTTGCCGCACGCAGGAGTAGACTCGCCGCGAAATCCACTGTCAGGAGGGTCGTCATGAGGCTCCGGATCGTCCTCTTCGTCGCGCTGGCCGCCGGGCTCGCGCTCGCGCTTGCGACAGCCGCTGGCGCCCGGCCGCTGGGTGCGCACACTCGGCAAGGCGACTGCGGCGCGGCCGCGGGAGCACCGCCGACGGTCGCGAGCGTCACGGTCGATGGCGTCGCGATCCCCGCTGGCTCCATGAGCGCGGGGCCCGGCATGGGCAGGCTCTACTACTCCACCGAGGCGGGCAACGGCCAGCAGAACGGATCGGACTGCCTGTATCCGTTCACCGTGAAGCTCAACCGCGACTACACGGGCGCCGGGCCGCAGAACGGATGGATGTCGGTCGTCGGCAACGCACCCTGGTTCCTGGACCACGCCGCGTTCGCGCAGAAGTTCAACCCCGCGTACGCCGACAGCCAGACCGTCACCGAGGCGTCCACCGTGGTCGTGACGCTGACGCTGCCCGCGGACGGCTCCTACGCGGCGCAGAACGCGTACTGGTACGTCACGAATGGCCGGCTGGAGGGCAATAACGGCATCGTCCGCAGCGGCAGCACGCTGACGTTCACCGGCCACCCTGCGCAGAACGTGACGGCGGCGCAGCAGTGGCCGAGCGGGCTCCCGGCGGACTACAACGCGCTGGCCGTCGATGCGTCGACGTACTACAGCCAGTTCGGCGGGACGAACAACTGGTCCGGCGGCACCGACAACGGGTACGGCGACAGCGGCCCGTACGGACCGGGCGGCGCGATCGCCCAGGTCTCGTCACTCGGCCTGCAGTTCAGCGTCACCGCGCGGTTCGCAGGTGCGCTCGGCAAGGGCTCCGAGGAGCAGCGCGGGTCCTGGTTCGAGGCGGTCAACACGCCGCGCTGGTCGACGATGTACTCGAACAACGGCGGGTCGCCGTCACTGACGCTCGGCCTCGGCAACTACCACGAGTACTACGCCACGGCGGCGAATACGGTCACGCCGAACACCGGCAGCCTGCGGATGCTGCTCCCCGACGCATGGGCGCTGCTCGGCTTCGGCGTGACGAGCGCCTCGGATCCGACGCTCATCCAGGGGGCGATCCAGGTGACGCGGACGGAGGCCGGCGCCACCACGCCGGTGGTCGCCAGCACGACCGCCGTCCCGGGTGTCGGCATCGTCGTGAACGTGGGTGCCATCGGGTTCTCCAGTCCGAACTACACCACGAAGCGGAATACCGCCGTCCGGGCGCGCGTCGCGGGGAAGAGCGTGTCGCTCCAGTTCTCCCTGACCGCGGCTCAGGTCAAGGCCGGCAAGGGCAAGGCGACCATCTGGGGCGGCACGAAGAAGCTCAAGAAGCTGGCGACGGTGTCGATCAAGAAGGGCAGGAACACCGTCTCGGTCGCCTACATCAAGAAGGGCGGTTACGCCGTCAAGGCGGGCAAGACGCTGATCGGGAGCGCGACGGTCCGCTGATGCGCGATGCCGGACGCGGCGGGCCTCGGCCTGCCGCGTCCGCGCACACGCCGGCGGACGAGGCAGCGCAGGAATCGAACCTACCGACCGACGGGTTGCGCCGGCCTGCGCGTTTTGAAGACGCGATCCGCCACCAGACGGTTGCCGCCCCGCAGCTGAGGGTAGCCGAGGTCGGGGGGCAGCCCGCGACAGCGAGGCATGCGAACGTGTGGGTGTGAACCTGCCCGACGCACTGCGGATCGCCGTCTCCAACACCGTCGGCGCGAGCTGGCAGCTCGACCTGACGAGCGCCGCGATCGCGGCCGATCCCGATGCGTGGACCGACAATCCCGTCGAGGATCCCGAGCCGGTGATCGGGCCGATGCTGGCGATCGGATCGCTGCTCGGCCCCGTGCTGCGCTACCGCGAGTGGGATGAGGGCGGGCTCGTCGACGTCGCGATCTACCAGCCGGACGAAGACGTCTGGCGGCGCTTCGACGAGGCGCTGCGGCGGCTGCGGGTGTGGGAGTGGCAGTCCCCGCCGGCCGCCGGCGCGTTCGACGGCGGGGCGTGGGCCGTGGGGCTGATCTGGGAGCGCCGGACGATCGACATCCAGGGCATCGGCGCCTGGCCGCCGCACCACACGACGGTTCCGGGGCCGGAGTGGACCGGCTTCATGCGTGCCGTGCACCGGCTGGCGGGCAGGCGCGGGTTCGATCCCCATATGCTTCGGGAAGACGTATGAGCGATCGCCCCCTTGCAGTCATCACCGGCGCGTCCGGCGGCATCGGCCTCGAGCTCGCGCGCTGCGCAGCCGCCGACGGCTTCGACCTCGTGCTGGTCGCGCGCCGCCGGGAGGCGCTCGAGGCCGTGGCAGGCGAGATCCAGTCGCGCTACCGCGTCGCCGCCGCCGTCATCGCGGAGGACCTCGGCCAGCCCGGCGCCCCGGCGCGGATGCTCGCGCAGATCGAGCGCCCGATCGAGGTGCTCGTCAACAACGCGGGCTTCGGCATCTGGGAGTCGTTCGCCGAGTCCGACGCGGAGGAGCTCGATGAGCTCGTGGCGCTCAACGTCGCCGCGCTCACGACGCTGACGCGCGCCGTGCTGCCGGCGATGATCGAGCGCCGACGCGGCGGCATCCTCAATGTCGCCTCCGTGGCGGGCTTCATGCCGGGACCGCACGCCGCCGCCTACTACGCGTCCAAGAACTACGTGCTCGCCCTGTCCGAGGGCATCGCGCAGGAGGTCGACCAGTTCGGGGTGACCGTCAGCGCGCTCTGCCCGGGACCCGTCGCGACGGGCTTCCAGGATCGCTCCGGCCAGGGCGAGAGCCTCGTCAAGGGCCCGCTCGTCATGCAGGCGGACGAGGTGGCGCGCATCGGCTGGAAGCTGTTCCGCGGCGGCCGTCGCGTGATCGTGCCGGGCCTCGGCAACAAGGCGCTCACGCAGCTGCCCCGGATCGCGCCGCGCGGCGTGATCACGCGCATGCTCGCGCGCATCCAGGACATCTGAGCCGGCCGCGCTCGCGACAGGCGCTATCCTCCGGACGCAAGGGAGGGGAAGCGTGTCCGAACTGATGGCAGCTCGAGCCCAGATGGGCTCGTCGCTCGCGTTCCACATCTGCTTCGCCGTGCTCGGCATCGGCATGCCCGTCCTGCTCATGATCGCCGAGGGCCTCTGGCTGCGCACCCGGAACGACGTCTACCGTCAGCTCGCGCGCACGTGGTCGAAGGCGTTCGCCGTCACCTTCGGCATCGGCGCGATCTCCGGGACGATGCTGTCGTTCGAGCTCGGGCTGCTGTGGCCGCGCTTCATGGAGTTCGCCGGCGGCATCATCGGCATGCCGTTCAGCCTCGAGGGCTTCGCGTTCTTCATCGAGGCGATCTTCCTGGCGCTCTACCTCTACGGCTGGGATCGCCTGACGCCTCGCGCGCACTTCCTCTGCGGCATCCCGCTCGTCCTCGGCGGCTTCCTCTCGACCTTCTTCATCGTGTCCGCCAACGCGTGGATGAACACGCCGACGGGCTTCACGCTCGACGAGAACGGCGCGATCACCGACATCGATCCGATCGCCGCGATGTTCAACCCGGCGTTCCCGACCCAGTACCTGCACATGCTGTTCGCCGCGCTCGTCTGCTCGGGCTTCGCCGTCGCGGCCGTCTATGCGGCGGGACTGCTGCGCGGCCGCCGCGACGAGTACCACCGCAAGGGCCTCGCGATCGGACTGGCGTTCGCCGCGATCGTGCTGCCGATCCAGCTCGTCACGGGCGATCTCATCGCCGTCATGGTCACCAAGGAGCAGCCGCTCAAGCTCGCCACCATGGAGGGCCTGTACAAGACGACCAAGGGCGCGCCGCTGACCCTCTTCGGCATTCCGGACGACGAGAAGCAGGAGGTCGTCGGCGGCATCGAGATCCCGTATCTGCTGTCCATCCTCGCCTACAACAATCCGAACGCGACGGTGCAGGGCATGGAGGCCTTCCCGGAGGAGAACTGGCCGAACACCGTGCTCGTCCACACGGCCTACGACGTGATGATCACGGTCGGCTCGGCGCTGATGCTGCCGGGCCTGATCGCGCTCTTCGCGTGGCGGCGTCGCCCGCACTGGTTCGAGAAGAAGGCGTTCCTCTGGATGATCGTCGCGAGCGGGCCGGCCGCGTACATCTGCATGGAGGCGGGTTGGATCACGACCGAGTCGGGACGTCAGCCGTGGGCGATCTACAACGTGCTGAAGGTCGAGGACAGCGTGACCACGGCGACGGGCATTCTGGGGTGGTTCATCCTCTTCAGCATCGTCTACGTCGTCATCACGGTGCTGATGATCTCGATCCTGCTGCGCATGGCGCGCAAGCGCCGCCAGCGCCTCGCGGCCGCCGAGCCGGTGGTGGGGGTGCCCGGTGACTGATGCCACGCTCGTCGCCCTCGCCGTCCTGTCGCTCCTCGTCGGGCTCAGCATGTACGCGGTCTTCGCCGGTGCGGATTTCGGCGGCGGCGTCTGGGACCTGCTGGCGTTCGGCGAGCGCAAGGACGAGCAGCGCAGTGCGATCAGCCGCGCGATGGGCCCCGTGTGGGAGGCCAATCACGTCTGGATCATCTTCCTCATCGTCGTGCTCTTCACGGCGTTCCCGAAGGCCTTCGCCGCGCTGTGCATCGGCCTCTTCGCGCCGCTCAGCCTCGTGCTGCTCGGGATGATCCTGCGCGGTGCGGGCTTCGTCCTGCGCGCGCACGCGGAGGACGAGCCGCTGGTGCAGCGCTACCTCGGGCTGGTCTTCAGCGTGTCGAGCCTGATCACCCCGTTCGCGCTCGGCTGGTGCGCCGGCGTCGTGGCGGCCGGTGCGCTGCAGCCGGACGGCGAGGGCGGGTGGCAGATGGTGCCGTGGAGCGAGCTGCTCGCGCCGTTCCCGATCGTGACCGGGCTTCTGGCGGTCTGCATCTGCTCGTACATCGCCGCCACGTTCCTCACCGTGGAGACGGCAGGGGCGCTGCGCGAGGACTTCCGCCGCCGCGCGCTGTTCGCCGGTGGCGGCGTCGCACTGTTCTCCGCGCTCGGGCTGCCGCTCGCGTGGAGCGAGGCCCCGGAGCTCTCGCACGAGCTCCTGATGGGTCGCGCCCTGCCCTTGGTGGTCCTGGCCGGCGTGCTCGCGCTGCTCGGCTTCATCGTGACCGCGATCGGCGCGTGGTCGCTGATGCGCCCCGTCGCCGTCGCCTTCGTCCTCGTCGTGCTGTGGGGGTGGGGCGCAGCGCAGTGGCCGTACGCGGTGACCCCGTACCTGACGTTCCAGGAGTCGGCCTCGTCCGACGCGATGCTGACGGTCTACCTCGCCTGCCTGGCGATCGGTGCCGCGATCCTCGTGCCCTCGCTGATCTACCTGTTCCGCGTCTTCAAGGGGAATCACCCCGAGGCGGGCAGCTGGTGAAGGTCGACGCGATCGTCGCCGGTGGCTGCGCGGCGGCGTACGCCGGTACGGCCGCGTGGGCCGCGCTGGGCTCGAACTTCGTGGCGCCGTTCGGCGCGATCGTGTGCGTGAAGGACGGCCTGATCGCCGGCATCTGCCTGGCGTGGATGGCGGCCGAGCGCTCGGCCGGTCCGAAGCGCGCGACGGGCATCGCGCTCGTCACGTCGCTGATCATCCTGATCGACGCCGTGCTGGCGCTGGTCGGCGGTGCGGGCCCGTGGCGCGGCGACATCTCCGTGAACCCGTCGCAGACCGGTGGTCTGATCGCGGGGGTCTTCCTGATCATCATCGGCCTGGCGCTCGTGAAGTTCGTCCGCCGGCCGGACGCGCCGAGCGCATGACGGTCCCGCCCACGATGCGCGCGGTGCTCCTCACCCGCCACGGCGACCTCGATGCGCTCGACGTCATCGACGATCATCCGACGCCGCAGCCCGGTCCGGGCGAGGTGCTGGTGCGCGTCGATGCCTGCGCCGTCAACAACACCGACATCAACACGCGCGTCGGCTGGTACGCCCAGACCGACGACGACGCCGGGGCGTGGGGCGGTGCGCTGGACTTCCCCGTGGTGCAGGGCGCCGACGTCTGCGGCGTGATCGCCGCGGTCGGCGACGGCGTGGCGCATGAACGCGTCGGCGAGCGTGTGCTCGTCGATCCGTGGGTACGCGATGCGTCCGCGCCCGACGACTTGGAGCGCGCCGGCTACCTCGGCTCCGAGTACGACGGCGGGTACGCGGAGTTCCTCGCCGCACCGTCGATCAACGCCCATCCGGTGTCCCGTCGCCTCACGGCCGTGCAGCTGGCGTCGTTCCCGACCTCGGCCGGCACGGCGCTCGACATGCTGCGCCGGGCCGGTGTCCAGGCCGGCGAGCACGTGCTGGTCACAGGCGCCTCGGGCGGCGTGGGCGGCTACGCGGTGCAGATCGCCAAGGCGCTCGGGGCGATCCCGATCGGCGTGTGCGATCCGGCCAAGGCGGCCGCCGTCCGTGCGCTCGGCGCCGCGCACGTGATCGACCGCGATGCCGACCTCGTTCCGGCGCTGACCGCCATCGGGGTGGGTCGCGTCGATGTCGTCGCCGACGTCGTCGGCGGTCCGCAGTGGCCGAGCTACCTGGCGGCGCTGCGACGCGGCGGCCGGTACGTCATCTCGGGCGCGATCGGCGGCCCGATCGTCGAGCTCGACCTGCGCACGCTCTACCTCGAGGACCTCACCCTGATCGGCGCGACGATCACGGAGCCGCGCGTGTTCGCCGAGCTCGTCGAGCTGATCGAGTCGGGCGCGATCCAGCCTGCCGTCGCCGCGACGTTCCCGCTCGCGCAGGTGAAGGAGGCCCAGACGATGTTCATCGAGAAGGCCTTCGTCGGCAAGATCGTGCTCGACGTCGCGTCCGGGTAGGGTTCCCGGCATGGATACCGCCCTCCGCGACGAGGCCGTCGAGCTGATGCGCGACCTGATCCGCGTCGACTCGTCGAACCCGCCCGGTCGCGAGACCCCGGCCGCGATGGTCGTCAAGCAGTACCTCGAGGCCAACGGCGTCGCCTGCGAGCTGGTCGCACGCGATCCCGACCGCGCCAACCTGATTGCGCGGGTGCCCGGGCGCGGCACCGGCCCGTCGCTCGCGCTGATGGGCCACACCGACGTCGTGCCGGCCGACGCGCAGGATTGGACGCACCCGCCGTTCGGGGCGCACCTCGACGACGACGGCTACGTCTGGGGCCGCGGCACGTGCGACATGAAGAACGAGCTCGCCACGCGCTGCGTGACGATCGCGCACCTCGTCCGCAGCGGCTTCCAGCCGAGTGGCGACCTGCTGCTGATCTCGCAGGCCGACGAGGAGGACGGCACCGACGTGGTCGGCATGCCGTGGCTGCTCGCACAGCGGCCCGACCTCAAGTGCGACTACGCCATCGACGAGGGCGGCGGCGCGCGCCTCGAGCTCGTCGACGGCCGTGTCGTCTACACGCTGCAGGTGGGGGAGAAGGCCACGCTGCCGGTCACCATCACCGCCCTCGGCGAGGCCGGGCACGCGTCGATCCCGACGCTCGGCCGCAATGCCGTGCCGATGGTCGCCGAGCTGATCACGCGGCTCGCCGAGCATCGCACCGACAAGCGCCTCGTGCCCGCCATCCGCGCGATGGTCGAGGCGCTCGGCGTCGATCCCGACCAGGATCTCGACGCCGTCGCCGCCCAGGTCGGCGCGCTGCACCCGATGTTCGCGCTGGAGATGGAGGCGCTGCTCGGCATCACGATCGCGCCGACGCTGCTGACCGGCTCGAGTGCGCGCAACGTGCTGCCCGGACGCGCATCGGTCGGCCTCGACTGCCGCATCCTGCCGGGCGACACGGAGGCCGACCTCGACCACGAGCTGGCCGAGGCGCTCGGCGGCGACATCCCGTTCGAGCGCACGTTCATCCAGGGCATCACCGGTGGGACGGAGTCGCCGCTCGGCACGCCGCTGCACGACGCCATCGCCGCGGCGCTCGACGCTGCCGACCCGGGCGCCGTGCTCGTGCCGCAGTTGTCGACGGGCTTCACCGATGCGGCCTACGTGCGCCAGGCGTTCGGCACCGTGGCGTACGGCTTCTGGCCGCTGCGCCATACGCCGCTCGACGTCTACGAGGGTGGCATGCACAACAAGGATGAACGCATCCACCGGGACGATCTCGGTCTCGCGACGTCGATGCAGATCGACATCGTGCAGCGGCTGCTCGGCTAGCGCGTCTCCGCCGCGCGCAGTCCGGTCAGCGACCAGACGCCGAGGACGATGCCGCCGATGATCACCACGAGCCAGGCGGCGACGATCGGTCCGGGTGCGCCGGCCAGCAGCGCTCGGCCGCCCTCGAGCAGGAACGTCGCGGGGTTGACGTCGGCGACGTGCCGGATCCAGCCGCTCAGAAGCTGCAGCGGCACGTAGACCGGCGCGAGGAACAGCAGGATGAACAGCGGGATCTGCATGAACGGCGTGACGCTGAGGGACTGGAAGCGGAAGGCGATGCCGAGCGCCCACAGCGACCCGAGGATGTTCGAGAGCAGCGCGAGCAGGTAGAGCAGCACGATCTGCCCCGGCGAGCCCATGATGTCGAGCCCGGCGAGCAGCGCGACGACGGTCACGAAGACGATCGTGAACGCGGCCCGGATCATCGCCGCGGCGGCGTAACCGCAGAGGATCGCGGAGCGGTGCGGTGCCCCCAGCATCAGGCGCCGGGCGAAGCCGTTCTCGAAATCGCGTGCCACGGCGAAGCCGATGAAGATCCCGCCGAACATCGACGACTGGAACAGCACGAAGACGTACTGGAACGACGTGTACCCCGGGGCGTAGTCGAAGCCGGGGATGCGGTTGAGGTCGGATAGGCCACCGGCGAACGCGGCGAAGAACAGCATCGGGAAGAGCAGCCCGGGGATGATCAGCGCGGGATTCGTGAAGAACGCGCGGGTCTGCCGTGCGGCGATGCCGCTGACACCGCCCCACCAGGCCGGGAAGCCGGTCATGTCCGCTGCAGCCTTCCGCGCAGGGCCACGGCCGAGAGCAGGATGCCGAGCACGGCGATCGCGATCGCCACGGCGATGCCCGCGGCCAGCGTCGGCCAGTCCCAGCCGGTGATGATCAGGCTGCGCACCGCATCGACCAGGTAGGTGATCGGGTTGACGGTCGCGACCCAGCGGAACCAGGTGATCGGGATCAGGTCGAGCGGCAGGTTGATGGTGCTGAGGAACAGCAGGACGAACAGCACGGGGAAGAGCCCCTGGACGGCCTCGCCGTTGCCGGTGCGCAGGGCCGCGGCGACCCCGAGCGCGCCGAAGCCGATGGCCATCAGGATGACGAGCAGGTAGAGCACGACGACGCCGCCGATGCCGGAGGCGACCGTGGCGCCGCCGAGGAAGCCCGCGGCGAGGTAGCACGTGGCCTGGAAGATCCCGAGCACGATCGCGCCGCCGAGCTGGCCGAGCACGAGCGCGGCGCCGCTCATCGGCGTCAGCGACAGGCGGTTGAGGAAGCCCGTATCGATGTCGGTGGCGAGGTCGGTACCGGCACCGCCGGTGGCGAAGATCGCGCCCTGCATGAACGTCACGGCCAGCGCGAAGTCGAAGTACGACACGTCCGGGAAGCCCGGCAGGTTCTCCGCCGACTGGAGGCCACCCGCCGAGACGAACAGCAGCATGATCGGGAACACGATCGCGGGGATGATCGCGGCGGGCTGGCGCAGCGTCCGGCGCACGGAGCGCTCGGAGATGACGCGGACCTGGAGGGCGAGCGCACTCACTGGGCGGCGTCGTCCTCGTCGTCGCCCGAGCCCTCGAGGCTGCGGCCGGTCTGCTCGAGGAAGACGTCGTCGAGGGTGGGCTCGCGCAGGCGCAGCTGGTGGATGCCGATGCCCTCGGCGTCGAGCGCGCGGACGATCGCCGCGACATCGCCGACGCCCTCGTGCAGACGGATCGAGGCACTGGTGCCACGCGTCGCGATCGGCGTGCCGAAGGCGGTGAGCGTGCGCTCGAGCTCCCCGAGGCGCGTGCCGTCGTGCGGCTCGATCTCGACGCTGGAGCGGCCGACGGAGGCCTTCAGCTCGGCGGGCGTCCCCTCGATCACGATGCGGCCATGGTCGATGATGCCGACGCGATTGGCGAGGGCGTCGGCCTCCTCGAGGTACTGCGTGGTGAGGAACACGGTGACGCCGTCCTCGCGCGCCAGCCGCGCGACCTCGTCCCAGAGCGCCGTGCGGCTCTGGGGATCGAGGCCGGTGGTGGGCTCGTCGAGGAACAGCACGCGCGGGTTGTGGAGCAGCGCGAGGGCGAGGTCGAGGCGCCGCTTCATGCCGCCCGAGTACCCGCCGACCTTGCGGTCGGCGGCGTCGGTCAGGCCGACGCGCTCGAGCAGCTCGTCGCCACGGCGCTTCAGCTCCGCGCCCTTCATCCCGTGCAGCGAGCCCTGCAGCTTGATGTGCTCGCGGCCCGTCAGGAACTTGTCGAGCGCGGCCTCCTGCAGCGCGGCGCCGATCGCCCCGCGCACCTCGGCGCCCTGCCTGACGATGTCGAAGCCGGCCACCGTCGCCGTCCCCGCGGTTGGCGGCAGCAGCGTCGTGAGCATCAGCACCGTCGTCGACTTGCCCGCGCCGTTCGGTCCGAGGAAGCCGTAGATCTCGCCCTCGGCGACGGTGATGTCGATGCCGTCGACCGCGCGCGGCCCCTTCTTGAACTCGCGGACGAGACCGCGCACCTCGATTGCACCCATGGCTGCAGTCTAGGTGCCGGCCTGCGGGAGCGAGGACCACGTTGCGGAATGTCCGCTGCAGTCGCCGCGTTGATGCTCCTGACCGCCTGCGAAGGAGCGCGCCCCATGCCGAACACCCTCGATACCGCTGCCAAGGATGTGCTCTTCCACGAGGCGCACACGACCTCCAAGTTCACGGATCGCGAGGTGACGGATGCGCAGCTGCACGAGATCTACGCGCTCACGCGCCTGTCGCCGACGGCCGTCAATTCGACGCCGCTGCGGATCGTCTACGTGCGCAGCGCCGTGGCGAAGGCGCGGCTCCTGCCCCTGCTCGCCGCGGGCAATCGCCCGAAGTCGGAGTCGGCCGGCGTCGCTGCGATCCTTGCCGCCGATGTGGCCTTCCTCGACCACGTGGGGCGACTGGCCCCGCACATCACGGATCCCACGAAGATCTTCCCGGATCAGCAGAGCGTTGAGCAGGCCGCGATGTTCAACGCGGCGCTGCAGGCCGGCGCGTTCATCCTCGCGGTACGCGCACTCGGCCTCGCTGCCGGGCCGATGAACGGCATCGACACGGCTGGGATCGACGAGGAGTTCCTCGCCGACTCGTCGTGGCGATCGTTCATGGTCGTCAACATCGGTGAGGCAGCGGCGGACGGCACGCGTCCGCGTGGCGCGCGGCTCGAGTTCGACGAGGCCGTCCGCGTCATCTAGGCGGAGTTCGAAACCGGCCGCGTGAGATAGGGTGCGGGCAGTGGCGCTCTCCCATCTCTCGATCCTGCAGGCCGTGAACGGCGCGGTCTGGGCGCTGCTCGGCCTTGCGAACGTGATCGCGATGGTGATCTTCGGCGGCATCCCGCTGTTCGGCTGGTGGGTGTCGGCGGCGATCGCCGTCGGCGTGGCGCTGGCCCTCGGGTTCGTCACGATCCGTGCGATCCAGGGTGCACTGGACCGCGCCGAGCCGGCCGCGGGTGTCCTGTTCGCCGCGCCGAGCCAGACGGTCGGGCGGTGCATCGGCCCCGCCGCCGTCGCCGTGGCGATCCTCGCCGTGCTGGCGTTGATCCCGGGCGGCGATCCGTATCGCGGTCTGGCGGCGCTGATGTTCCTCGCGATCGGCCTCTCCTACCTGCCGATCGCCGCGTGGGTGCGGCGCTTCGAGGAGATGAACGGCGTGCTCGTGTCGCAGCCGGTCAACCAGCTGGGCATGCGCACCGGTGCCGTCCGCGTGCTGCGCCTCCCGCGCTAGACGGCGACGAGCATCCAGAGCACGAGCACGCCGCGCACGGTCCACGCCGCGGTGCGGATCCAGTTCGTCCGCACGAGCCGGCGGTGCGCCCACGCGGAATAGCCGTGCCCGAGCCGCTCGTGCATCGGCACCGACGCGGTCATCGTCGCGATCCAGATCACGAGCACGAGGGCGAAGCCGAGCCAGACCGACCACATCGGCAGGCCGCCGGGCAGCCAGATCAGGAGGGCCACGGCGCACAGCGCCTCGAGGATCATCGGCAGGCCGACCACCCACGTCGTGAGCCGCACGTTGCGCGCCTGATAGCGGGGCAGTGCGTCCCCGACGTCGTCGAGCAGCGGATAGTGGGCGAGCTGGCACATCCAGATCACGCCGACCATGTACAGCGTCGCGAACGCCTGCGCGGCGAGCACCCAGGTCATGACGGAGCGCCCGCGCTGCGCAGCAGATCGCGGCGGCGGTCGAGCACGGAGCGCACGTCCTCGCCGCGTAGCGAGGCATCGACCAGCTCGATCGGATGGAACGTCGGGATCGGGTCCCCGTCGGCGCCGAGGTTGGCGGAGATCTGGAGCAGGCAGCCCGGGTTGGCGGCGGCCAGCGCGTCGGGTGCGACCGAGCGCACGTTGGCGGCCTTGCGGCGACCGAGCTCGGCGGCCGGCTCGGGGTTGATCAGGTTGTAGACACCGGCCGAGCCGCAGCAGATCGCGGCCTCGGGGATCTCGCGCACGACGACGCCGGGGATGCTCGCGAGCACCGCGCGCGGCTCGGCGGTGACGCCCTGGGCGTGGGCCAGGTGGCACGCGTCGTGATACGCGACGTCGAGCTCGAGCGGGCGCAGCGTCGCGGGCGGCTCGAGCTCGGCCAGCACCTCGTGGACGTCGCGCACCTTCGCGGCGAACGCCGCCGCGCGGTCGGTCCACTGCGCGTCGCCCGCGAAGAGCGCGCCGTACTCCTTGAGCGTCGAGCCGCAGCCGGCGCTGTTGACGACGACGTAGTCGACGGTCGGATCGTCCAGCACCTCGATCAGCGCCTGCGCGCGCGTCGTGGCCGACTGCGCGCGGCCGGCATGGAGCTCGAGCGCGCCGCAGCAGGCCTGCGCGCGCGGGGCGACGACCTCGCAGCCGTACGCCGTGAGCACGCGCACCGTGGCGGCGTTGACGTCGCCGAAGATGGCCCGCTGCACGCAGCCGGTCAGCATGGCGACCTTGAGCTTCGGGGTGGTGGTGGGCGCGGCGTGCTCGGGTGCCTGCTCGCGCAGCGCGGCCCACGTGACGACGGGCGAGAGCGCCTCCAGGTTGCGCAGCCGAGCGGGCAGCGCACGGTAGAGCGCCGAGCGTCGCAGCAGACGCTGCGCGCCTGAGGCGCGGTAGGCCACGAGCGGCGCAGCGACCGCGCTCATGCGGCGGTGGTACGGCAGCACGCTGAAGATCGCGTTGCGGAAGCGCCGGTCCGACCCCTCGCGCTCGAAGCGCTCCTCGACCTGCGCACGCGTCTCCTCGATCAGCCGGTCGTACTTGACGGCCGACGGGCAGGCGGTCACGCACGCCATGCAGCCGAGGCACGAGTCCCAGTGGCGCACGGTCGTCGCGTCGAGTGCCACCTCGCCCTGCTCGGCGAGGTCCATCAGCAGGATGCGGCCGCGGGGCGAATCCATCTCCTCGCCCCACAGCACGTACGTCGGGCAGGTCGGCAGGCAGAAGCCGCAGTGCACGCAGTCGTCGAGCAGGAGGCGCTCGGGTCCCTCGCCCGGAGCGAAGGCCCGGTCGATAGCCTCGGGCTTGGGCTGTCCTGCGGACGGACGCGGCGGGATGTGCGTGACGGGGAGGCTCATGCGAGCACTCCGGCGGGGTCGAGCCGCTGCTGCATCGCTGCCTCGAGCTGCGCGACGCCGGCGATGGGCGCGGGCGCGGCGAGCCGGTGAGCCTCAGCCGTGCGGCGCGCGATCACGTTGCCGCCGAGCGCGCGGATCGCGGCGACCAGCCGCGCGATCCGGTCGGGGTCGGCATCGGGCAGCACGACGTCGCCGGCCACGAGCGCGGCACGGCCCACGAAGGACCCGCCCGCCGCCGCCACGGCGTCGAGCAGCGACGCGAGCTCCGTCGGGCGCACGCCGACGCCGAGCACGGCACCCGCACCCGTGAAGGGGAAGGCGAGGTGCTCGTCGAGCAGTGCGTCGCCGACCGCCGCATCGAGCTCGTCGAGTGGCATGAGCTCGCGCAGGAGCGCCACCTGCGCATCGGCACCCGCCGCGGTGCTCGCGATGCGGACGGCCACGAGGCCCTCCGGCCAGCGCACGTCGACGACGATCGGCGTGACCGGCGCGGTGCGCAGCGCGGTGACGAAGCGCGCGGCCTCGGCCGCGTCGGTCGTGCGCCGCACCAGCGTGCGCTCGACGTCGGGGACGGGGTGGAGCTTCACCGCGACCTCGGTCAGCACCGCCAGCGAGCCGTGCGCGCCGATCAGCAGCTTGGCCACGTCGTAGCCGGCGACGTTCTTCACCACGGTGCCACCGGTCTTGGCGGTCAGGCCATCGCCGGTCACGTAGCGCGCGCCGATCACGATGTCGCGCGGCGTGCCGTAGCGGTGGCGGCGCGGGCCGGCGGCGCGCGTGGAGAGGATGCCGCCGAGCGTCGCCGCGGACCCGCCGAGCGGATCGAGCATCAGGCGCTGGCGGTGCCGCTCGTCGGCGGCGACGGCGGCCTGCACGTCGGCGAGCGCCGTGCCGGCACGCGCGACGAGCGTCATGTCGCCGGGCTGGTGATCGACGATGCCGGTGAGGGCGGCCGTGGAGAGGATCGCGTCGCAGCGCTCGGGTGCGGGGCGCCATTCGAGCTTCGTGCCGCCGCCGCGCACCAGCAGGGACAGTCCGTCGTGCGTGGCCACGGCGAGCAGCGTGGCCACCTCGGCCTCATCGCGCGGCGTGAGGACCGGCATGCCGCCCTCGTCGGCCAGCCGGTCGGCGCCGAGGATGCCCGCGAGGTCGGCCACTAGAGCCGCTCCCCGAGGCCGGCCGCCTCGACGCGGTGCGTGTGGTGGAAGCCCGGCACCTCGCCGCAGAGCCGCGGCGTCGGCAGGAGCTTGTCGGGGTTGCACAGGCCATCGGGGTCGAAGGCGGAGCGCACGCGGTCGAAGGCGGTGAGGTCGTCGCCCGTGAACATCTTCGGCATCGAGCACACCTTCTCGACGCCGACGCCGTGCTCACCCGTGATCGAGCCGCCGAAGTCGACGCAGAGCTCGATGATCGCGATCGCGACGCGCTCGGCGCGCTCCTGCTCGCCCTCCACCTTGTTGTCGTAGAGCACGAGCGGATGCAGGTTGCCGTCACCGGCGTGGAAGACGTTGGCCACGCGCACGCCGTTCGCCGCGGCCAGATCGCGGATGCCGTTGAGCACCTCGGGCAGCCGCGTCCGCGGGATCACGCCGTCCTGGACGAGGTAGGCGGGGGCGAGCGCGCCGACGGCCGCGAACGCGCTCTTGCGCGCGCGCCAGATGTCCATGCGCTCGGCCGGCGAGGCGGCGACCTGCACTGCATCGGCGCCGCAGCGCTCGCAGATCGCGGTGACGGCCTCGAACTGCGACTGCACCTCGCGGACCGGGCCGTCGAGCTCGACGATCAGCGCGGCCTCCGTATCCCAGGTGACCGGCGTCTGCGTCTTCGCGGCGTCGATCGCAAGGCGGTCCATCATCTCGACGGCAGCCGGCACGATGCCCTCGGCGATGATCGTCGAGACGGCCTCGCCCGCGGTCTCCGACGAGGGGAACATGGCCACGAGCGTCTCGACGTGCTGCGGTTTCGGCAGCAGGTTGAGAAGCGCCTCGGTGACGATCGCGACGGTGCCCTCGCTGCCGATCAGCACGCCGAGCAGGTCGAGGCCGGGTGCATCGGGCGCCTCGCTGCCGAGCTCGACGATCGAGCCATCGGACAGCACGACCGTGGCGGTCAGCACGTGGTTGGTGGTGAAGCCGTACTTGAGGCAGTGCGCACCGCCGGCGTTCTCGGCGAGGTTGCCG
>CAZPQP010000021.1:0-17132 GCA_964588635.1 uncultured Bifidobacterium sp. | reverse complement strand
AGCGTCGCCTTGCCATGGCGAAGGTCGTGGGTTCGAGCCCCATCATCCGCTCTCGTGAAGGCCCCGCTCCGGCGGGGCTTTCTCGTTTCCGGCCCCGCCGCGGCGAGCACTACGCGCCGAGTGCCTCCCGGCCGTGCGGGGCATCCCAGTCGAGTGCCGGTCCGGCGGGGATGATCCCCGCTGGGTTCAGCTGCAGATGCGTCGTGTAGTAGTGGATCTTGATGTCATCGAGGCGCACGGTCTCGGCGATATCGGGCTGCTGGTACAGGTCGCGGAAGTACGGCCCGAGGTTCCGGTAATCGCTGATGCGGCGCATGTTGGTCTTGAAGTGGCCCACGTAGACGGGATCGAAGCGCGCGAGCGTCGTGAAGAGGCGCCAGTCGACCTCGGTGATCGCCGAACCCATCAGATACCGCCGCGTGGCCAGGCGCTCGTCGAGCTCGTCGAGCATGGCGAACAACGCCATGACGGCCTCGTCGTAGGCCTCCTGCGTCGCCGCGAAGCCGCAGCGGTAGACGCCGTTGTTGACGGCGTCGTAGATACGCTCCTCGAGGGCGTCGATCTCGGGGATCAGCTCCTCCGGGCGCAGGTCGAGCCGCACGTCCGTGTAGTCGTCGAACGCCTTGTCGAGCATCCGCATGATCAGCGCCGACTCGTTGCAGACGATGGTCCGCGTCTGACGATCCCACATGGTCGGCACGGTCACGCGGCCGTCGTACGTCGGATCCGCGATCCCGTAGGCCTCGGCGAGGAAGCGGAACCCCTCGTACGGATCGGTCTCCGAGCCGACCGGATCGCCGAAGCCCCAGCCGCGCTCGTCGCGGTACGGGTTGACGACGGCCATCGGCACCACGTCCTCGAGGCGCTTGAGGCGGCGCACGATGATCGCGCGATGCGCCCACGGACAGGCGTACGAGACGTAGAGCACGTAGCGCCCCGCCTCGGCCGGGTAGTCGGTTGTCCCGTTCGGGCAGACATGGTCGAGGAACCGGCTCTCCTGACGCACGAACCGGCCGTCTCCACTGGTCTCGCGCGGGAACTGGGCCGGGATGCTGCTCATGGCGCCACCGTAGCGCGGGAGGCTACGATGGCGCCGTCATGCGAATCACGAACCTGCGCCTCGCCATCCTGGTCTGCGCGCTCGGCGCGATGTCGGAGTCGCTGTTCTACACGGCGCTCGCACCGCTGCTGGCGCAGCTCGACCAAGCGTTCGGATTCGAACACGAGCAGGCCGGCCTGCTCGTCGCCGGCTTCGCCATCGGCTACTGGCTCGGCGCCTACCCCGCCTACCGATTCGCCGCCCGCTTCGGACCGCGCGCCACGGCCGTCGCCGGCATCGCCCTCGTCGCGGCGGCAACGTTGGGCTTCGCGCTGGGCATGACCTTCGCCGTGCTGATGACGGCCCGCATCCTCGTCGGCGTCGGCAGCGTGACCGCCTACACCGGTCTGCTCGCCGCTGCCGGGGCGATCGCCGGCTCGGACCGGCGGGGCGCGGCGATCGGCACCGTCTACAGCGGCTCGGCCGCCGGCTCGGCGGTCGGACCGCTGATCGGCTCGCTCGCCGTGGAATTCGGTCGCGGACCGGTCTTCGCCATCGTCGCCGGCGGGCAGGCGCTCGTCGCCGGGCTCCTCACCCGCCTGCCCACGACGCCCAACACCGAACACGCCTCCATGCGCGTCATGTGGTCCTACCTGTCGTCGAGCCGGGTGCGGATGGGGCTCTGGATCACCGCCGTGCCGGGCTTCGCGCTGGGCGTCCTGACGCTCTCCGGCACCTATCGCCTCGACGAGCTCGGAGCGGGCGCCACGATCGTCGCCATCGCGTTCAGCGGCGTCGCGGTGATCAACGTCTTCGTCGCTCCGCGGATCGGCAAGGCCAGCGACCGGCTCGGGCGCCGGAAGCCGCTGATGCTCGGCCTCGCCGTCGCGGCGATCGCGATCGTCCTCATCGCCGCCGCGGCGTTCGAGGTGTCCACCGTCGCGCTGATCGCGATCGCCGGCGCGTTCATGCTCGCCGTCGCCGGGCCCGGCCTCGCGCTCGTGGGCGACGGCGTCCACGAGGCGGGCGGCGATCCGGCCCACGCCACGTTCCTGATGAACATGGCCTGGGGGCCCGCCGCCGCACTCGGTGCAGTCAGCGCCGGCCTCGTGCACGGCTCGACCGGCGCCGAGCTGTCGCTGCTGATGCTCGCGGCGGTCGCCGCGGTCTCGCTGCTGCTCGTGCGGCGGTACGCGTAGATCAGCCACGCAGACGCGCGCGCCAGACCTCCTCGACGGGCCACTGCGACGCCCACTCAGGGGTCATGAACGTGTACCGCGTCGTCGCGTCAGGCTCGACATAGAGCTCGATGATGTCCTCCACCTCGAAGCCGGAGGAGCGCAGCAGGCGAAGCTGGTCGCCGTGGGAGAGATGGAACTCGATCGAGTCGTCGTCGGCCCAGTCGAACCGGTGCATGCCGCGCTGCGGGCGCATCAGCCGGTCGGACACCACATCCGTCTCGAGGTCCCCGAGACAGAGGACGGCGAGCACGGAGTTGACGAGGAAGATCAGCTCGCCGCCGGGTCGCAGGATGCGCGCCGCCTCCGGGATCCACGCGTACGGGTCGCACCAGATGCTGGCGCCGTACTCGGAGATCGCGAGGTCGAAGCTGTCGTCGTCGAACGGCGTCTGCTCGGCGTTCCCGTGGTGCAGCGGAAACGCGATGCCGTGCTCGGCCTGCAGGCGCCGCGCGGTGGCGAGCTGCTGCTCGGAGTTGTCGATGCCCACGGGACGCGCGCCACGCCGCGCCAGCCACGCGGAGACGTACCCCGTGCCGCAGCCGAGCTCGACGGTGTCGAGCCCCGCGACCGACGCCGGCAGCACGCCGACCTCGGCATCGGAAATGCCGAACAGCCCCCACGACGGCTCCCCCGCCCAGCTGCGCTCGCCGGCCGCGACGTAGTCGGAGGCCCAGGCATCCCACTGCCGCCGGTTGCGGGCGACGTGATCCGGGAGCCCGCTCACGCGTCGGGGCGCCAGAGGCCGGCGATGGCCGCCTCCGCGATCGCCTCGGCGCTGAGGTCGAGCCACTCGTAGACCTCGGGCTGCGAGCCGCACTGGCCGAAGCGATCCACGCCAAGCGGGATCAGCGGCGCCGCGAAGGCCGCCCCGAGGAACGACAGCGCATGCGGGGCGGCGTCGTGCACGGTGACGAGCGGCACGCCGCGCTCCTCGGGCAGCACGAGGCGCTCGAGGATCGAGGGATCGCTGAGGCGCCCGCTGCGCAACGTGTTCGTGCGGGTGCGCAGCGCGCGGAACAGGCGATCGGGGCTCGTGACGTTGATGATCGAGGCGCCGATGTCCTCGGCGGCGAGCAGCTCGCGCGCGGCGAGCGCCTGCGGGATCATCGCGCCGCACGCGGCGATCACCACGCGGGAGCCGACGCCGCCCGTCTCCGCCTCCGCGAGGCGATAGCCACCGGCCAGGACATCGTCGCGCAGCGCTGCGCGATCGGTGCGCTCCAGCAAGCCGGTGAACGCGTCCTGCGCAACCGGCGTGGTCGACAGGCGCAGGTAATGCGCCTCCCCGTCGGGCAGCACGATGTCGCGCAGGCC
This sequence comes from uncultured Bifidobacterium sp., assembly GCA_964588635.1. Taxonomy (GTDB): domain Bacteria; phylum Actinomycetota; class Thermoleophilia; order Gaiellales; family F1-60-MAGs149; genus F1-60-MAGs149. The sequence continues at coordinate 13,538 of CAZPQP010000021.1, read as the reverse complement.
GTGGAGCATCACCCATTCGGTCTCGAGCGCGTAGCAGGGCTCCCACATCGTCAGACCCGGGAGCTCCATGCCGATCGACGCGGTGATCGACGACTGGTGCGCACCGCCCTCGCGCGACAGCGACACGCCGGACGGCGTCCCCGCGAAGACGAATCGCGCACCGGAGTACACGGAGTAGATCAGCGCGTCGAGGCCGCGGCAGACGAACGGGTCGTAGACGGTGCCGACAGGCAGCAGCTGGTGGCCGTGCAGCTCGGCGCCGAGGCCGAGCTGGCCGAGCAGGAGGAAGAGGTTCATCTCCGAGATGCCGAGCTCGATGTGCTGACCCTTCGGCGATGGCTCCCACTTGAGCGGTCCGGCGTCCTCGATCTCGAAGACCTCCTCGATCTCGGGGCTGAACACGCCGCGCTTGTTGATCCAGCCGCCGAGTCCGGTCGAGATCGAGACGTCGGGACTCGTCGTGACGACGCTCCGCGCCACCTCCTCGACGTTGGCGATGTCCTGCAGCACACGTGCGAACGCGTCCTGGCTGGACGTCTTGCGCGACGTGACCGGACCGAATTCGTTCGGAATGGCGTACGGATCGACACGCTGCGGCGGAGCGGCATGCTGCTCGCTCAGACGCTCGGCCGAGGCCGTGCAGACACGTCCCGCGGGCGTGTCTGACGGGAAGCCCGCCCACTCGTCGCTCGGGTCTGCCAACTGCGATCGCAGCTCATCGATCTGCGGCGTCGAGAGGATCGCGGAGTGGTTCATGGGATGCCCCGCCATCGGCAGGCCCCAGCCCTTGACCGTGAAGGCGAAGATGACGGTGGGACGCGTCGGATCGGCATCGGCTCGCTCCAGCGCGGCGATCATGTCGCCGAGGTCGTGGCCGCCAAGGTCGCCGATCAGGTCGGGAAGGGCATCATCGTCGTACGCGTCGAGCACGGCCGCCAGCGCTTTGCGGTCGGCGGCGGGTGCGTTATCCACCACGAGCTTGCGGATGTCGGCGCCGCTCTTCCGCAGCAGGCTCTGGTACTCGGGATTCGGCATCTCGTCGATGCGCCGCTCGAGCGCTTCGCCGCCCTCGCGGGCAAACGCCTCGCGGAGCTTCGACCCGTACTTGACGATCTCGACCTGCCAGCCGTGATCACGGAAGACGTGGGTGAACTCCTGCGAGCGCACCCCCGGGATCACGCGATCGAGGCTCTGGCGATTGAAGTCGACGATCCACGTGAGCTGACCGAGCCCGCGGGCGGCCGGATCGGCCAGCGCCTCCCAGACGTTGCCCTCATCGAGTTCGGCATCGCCCATCAGCGCGACGAAGCGACGGCCGGGCTCGGCGTCGAAGTGTGCGTTGACGTAGCGATCGACCACGCTGGCGAACAACGGTGCGGCAGCACCGAGGCCGACGGAGCCCGTCGAGAAGTCGATCGGGTCCGGATCCTTCGTGCGCGAGGGGTACGACTGGAGACCTCCGAAGGCGCGCAGCGACGTGAGGTACTCGCGGTCGAGTCGACCGAGCAGGTAGTTGATCGAGTGCAGCACCGGCGAGGCGTGCGGCTTGACCGCGACGCGATCGCCGGCCTTGAGCCAGTGGAAGTACAGCGCCGTCATGGCCGTGACCATGGATGCCGAAGAGGCCTGATGGCCGCCGACCTTGAGCTCGTCGTCGGACGGACGCTCGTGGTTCGCGTAGTCGATCATGCGCGTCGACAGCCAGAGCACGCGTCGCTGAATTGAGGCCAGCGCCTCCAGCTCGTCAGCGGTCAGCTCGGTGCGCGGCGGGGAGATGGCCATGGCCGGAAGCCTACTCGCTGACCCGCCGCGGCGGAAGAAGCCGCAAAGCGACTCAGCCGCAGTCCCCCACGCCATCCGCGACGATGCACTCGCGGATGGCGAAGCCCGCAAGCAGCGAGCGTCGAACGGCGCAGCTGGCGGCGACCTTGTCGAGGCGTTCGCGCTGCTCGTCCGTGATCGGCTTCTCCAGGTTGATCCGGAGGCGGAACTCCCGCGGCTCGGCCTTCTGCTCGTACTCGACGTCCACGCGGATGCCGCCGACGTCCCACTCCTTGGTGCGGACGTAGGCCGAGACCGCGGTGGCCGTGCAGGCCGCGAGGGCGGCGACGAGCAGCTCGTGCGGCGATGGCCCCGCATCCGTGCCGCCGAGATGCTCGGGCTCATCTGTGACGACATGGAAGCGGCCGTCGACGAGGACGTCCTGCTTGAGGAGACCCGGCGTGGACCGGGCGGAGGCGATCAGAGTCATGGCCGCAGCCTAGTGCCGCGAGGATGCGGACGGCGGCCTCGTCAGGAGAACGCGCCTCTGGTACCGTCGCGCCACGTCATCGGCGCCGCCCCGGCGCCCCTCCCGGAGGTCCCGCATGTTCCTGCTCCTCGGCCGCTACACCCGTCCGCTCGATGAGGTCGACCCGCACCGCGATGGCCACGTCGCCTGGGTGCAGGAGCACGCGGGCGCCGGGCACTTCCTCGCCGGCGCCCTCGAGGAGGGCGGCGCAGGCGGGGCGATCATCGCCAAGGCGGCCAGCCGCGCCGAGGTCGAGGCCTGGATCGCCGCAGACCCGTTCATCGTCAACGGCGTGTTCGAGTACGACCTCCGCGAGTACACCGTGGCGTTCGCATCACCGGGCGTCGAGGGACTGCAGGACTAGCGCCGCCGAACCCACAGGGTCGCCGCAAGACGACTCCGCCTCCCCGGTCGGGGAGGCGGGTCGAAGGCCCTGGGAGCAGTGGAGGCGCCGGGAATCGAACCCGGGTCCGCGACCGCTCGGAAGAGGCGTCTACGAGCGTAGCCCGCGGATCGATCTCACCCAGGTCGGCTCTGCGGGCCGGCGTATCCTGGGCCAGACGCATGAGGTCTCCCCCGTCGGCGCGTCACTCCGCCGGGAGACAAGCCCGTTGGTTTATGCCAGCCGCCCCCCACGGGCCGAGGGGGCGGTGACATTCGTCACCTGATCAGATCAGGCGGCGAAGGCGATGTCGGTGTCCGACTTCGCAGTTCAATGTGCCGGGTTCTTTAACGAGGCCAACCGACATCCTCGGCTCGCAACCAATCCCTGTAGACGACCACGTCGAAACCATGACGCCCCCTGGGGACGAGCCAATGCTATCGCACGTCCGGCGCGCAGGGCCGACCTCCCCCGGTCGCACCCGACGTACGGATACCCCTACACGCGTCACGAACAGGTGTGATCCGTGCCACGCTTCGCCGTCAGGCACGCAGCATGAGCCAGACGCCCCGTACCCCCACCCTCTTCGAGCGCTACGCGCGGCTCGTCGTGCGTCGCCGCAAGGCGTTCCTCGTCGGCTACGTCGCCCTCGTGCTCGTGCTCGGCGCGATCGGGGTGCAGGTGCTCCCGGCGCTCAAGGCCGAGGGCTTCAACGACCCCAACACGCAGTCGGCCGAGGTCGTGCGCCTGCTCGAGCAGGACTTCGACACCCGTCAGCCGCTCGCGGTGATCGGCGCTACCGGAGCGGGCGGCATCGACAGCGCGGCGACGACCAAGGCCGCCAAGCAGCTGGTCAAGGACATCGCCGCCACGCCGGGCGTCGGCTCGGTCACGTCGTACTGGACGTCCGGCAAGCCGGAACAGCTGCGCGGGCGCGACGACCGCACAGGCGAGATCCTCGTCTACGGCGAGCGCGGCGCAGACGGCATCGTCGTCGCCAAGACCCTGACCGATCGCTTCGACGGCAAGCAGGGCGCACTGACCGTCCACGTCGCGGGCTTCGGCGCGGTCTTCAACGCCGTCGACAACCGCGTGCGCGAGGACCTCGCCAAGGCCGAGATGATCGCGGTGCCGATCACGCTGATCCTGCTCCTCTTCGTCTTCGGGTCGCTCGTCGCCGCCGGGCTGCCCTTCCTGGTCGCGCTGATCGGCATCCTCGGCAGCTTCGCGCTCCTCTTCGCCGTCACGCAGGTCGCCGACGTCTCGGTCTTCGCACTCAACCTCGTGACCGCGCTCGGACTGGGGCTCGGCATCGACTACGCCCTGCTGATGATCAGCCGCTTCCGTGAGGAGCTCCGGCGCGGCGCCGTCACCGAGGACGCCGTGGTGACGACGATGCGCACCGCGGGCAAGACGGTCTTCATCTCCGGCATCACCGTGGCCTTCACGCTGGCCTCGCTGATCGTCTTCCCGCAGTACTTCCTCAAGTCGTTCGCGTACGCCGGCGTCGCCGTCAGCCTGATGGCCGTGCTCGGCGCCCTCACGATCATCCCCGCGATGCTGGCCCTGCTCGGGCCCAACGTCAACCGCGTCAAGCTGCTGCGCGGCGATCTCGCGCCGCGCGACGACGGTGCGTGGGCCCGTATCGCCCGCACGACCATGCGCCGGCCGCTGCCGTACCTCCTCGGCGGCGTGGCGGTGATGCTGGTGCTGGCCTATCCGGCGACGTCGCTGGTGGTCGGGCAGATCGACGACCGCGCCCTGCCGCGCGATGATCGCGCCGCCGTCTCCAGCACGTTCCTCGACGAGCGCTTCCCCGGCTACGACGGCGCGCCCTACGAGGTGCTGCTGCGCAACCCGGACAGCACCGCGGCGCTGACGGGGTACGCACGCGACATCTCCAAGCTGCCGGGCGTGGCGCGCGTGGCGACGCCCGACACGATCGTGATCAAGGGCGAAGTCCTGGGCCCGAACCCCGACGGTGAGGCGTGGTTCAAGGATCACCTTGCCCGCGTCGTGGTGATCGGCGACGTGCCGCCGCGCGACGACCGGGGCGTCGCACTGGTCGAGGCGCTGCGAAGCCATCCGGCTCCCGCCACGCAGGTGCTCGTCGGCGGCATCGCCGCCGAGTACGGCGATTCGAACGACGGCATCATCGGGAACACGTGGATCGTCGCCCTCTGGATCGGCCTCACCACGCTGCTGATCATCTTCCTCTACACCGGGAGCGTCCTCCTGCCGCTCAAGGCCCTCCTGCTCAACATCCTCAGCCTGGCCGCGACGCTGGGCGTGCTGGTATGGGTGTTCCAGGAGGGACACCTCCAGTGGCTGACCGGGGACTTCGTGATCACGGGCACGGTCGACCTGTCGTCGCTCGCGCTCGTCGCCGTGGTCGCGTTCGCGCTGTCGATGGACTACGAGCTCTTCCTCCTCTCGCGCATCAAGGAGGAGCACGACGCCGGGCACGGCACGGAGGACTCCGTCGCCTTCGGCCTGCAGCGCACCGGGCGGATCATCACGGCGGCCGCACTGCTGATCGCGATCGTCTTCGCCTCCTTCCTCTCGAGCGGCGTGACCAGCATCAAGCAGCTCGGCTTCGGCGCGGCCTTCGCGATCCTGATCGACGCGACGCTGGTGCGCAGCGTCCTCGTGCCGACGTTCATGCGCGTGGCCGGGAAGGCAAACTGGTGGGCGCCCGCCTGGCTGCGGCGCGTCCACGCGCGCATCGGCATCACCGAGGAGTAGAACTAGCCCACGAAGTTGCCGAGCAGGTCGAGCACGTTGGCCTGCGACAGGGCGAGGTTGAGACCGAAGGCGACCAGGCCGGAGACGTCGCCCGCCTCCTGCCCCGCCGCCAGCCCCTGCTCGAGCCCGCTCTTGATGGCCGCGTTGATCTCCTCCTCGCTCCGCCCGGAGCTCTGCTCGAGCGCCGCGAGCTCGGCGGGGTCGGCGAGCGCCGCGAAGACGTCGAACGTCGGCGCGTCGAGCTGGCACGCGGCGGCGACGATCCCGATCACCGCGACCTCGGCGAGCGCCTGACCCGCACTGGAGGTCGGCGACCACGGGAAGGGCGAGCAGGGATCGTCGTCACCGCGCACGATCGCGAGAATGCGATCGACCGGGGCCACGGCGGCCGCCGCGCCCAGAATGCTGCCCTCGGTGCCCGACAGCGCCCCCGCCTGCTGCGCCTGCTCGATCGACGCGACCATCGCGGCGCGCACCGCCTCCTCGACCTCCGCCGGCGACTTGCCGGAGCGCGCCGCCAGCCCCTCGAGGCCCGCAGGGTCGGCGAGGGCGGAGACGGCCTCGATCGGTGCCACGTCGAGGGCGCACGCGGCCCGCAGGCCCGTCAGCACCCCCACCTCCGCGGCGATCTGCTCGAGACCCTCGACCTGCTTCCACTCGAGCTCGGCGCAGCCGCCGCTCTCGTTGCGCACGGCTGCGAGCAGCTGGCTCGGCGGCACGACATCGATCAGCGTCTGGATGGCGAGCGCCGTCGTGGGCGCGAGGCGACCGGCTGCGGTCTCGGCGTCGACGGTCTCCCGGATGGCGCCGAGCACCGCCTGCTCGAGCTCCTGCGGCTGAACGCCGAGCAGCCCGGCCGCGCCATCGACGCCGTCGCCACTTCCCAGCGCGAGAACCAGCTCCTCGCGGGAGACGCCCAGCGAGCAGGCCGCGGCGTTGAGCGACTGCAGCAGGACAGCCGACGCCTCGGCCTCGACCGCATCGCCCTGACCAGCCGGCACCTCAAGCGTGCAGGGGTCGACCGACGCGGAGGCCGTGGCGCGCAGACGATCGGTGCCCCCGAGGGCGACGAACCCGGCGACCAGTCCGCCGCCCACGATCACGGCGAGCAGGACGAGGAGGAGACTGGCGCGACGCATCGTCAGCGACGCTCCTTGAGCGCGCGCTCCACATCGCGCTTGGCCTCGCGCGCCTTGGCGGTGTCGCGCTTGTCGATCACGTTCTTGCCGCGACCGAGCGCGACCTCGACCTTCGCCCGGCCCTGCTTGAGGTAGATCCGCACCGGGACGAGCGTGTAGCCCTTCTGCTCCACGCGGGCGCGCAGCTTCTCGATCTCGCGGCGATGGAGCAGCAGCTTGCGATCGCGGGCACGATCGTGGTTGCGCATGCCGGCCTGGGCGTACGGCTCGATCGTGGCGCCCACCAGCCAGACCTCATCACCACGGAAGAGGGCGTAGGCCTCGTTGACGCTGGCGGCACCCGCGCGAAGCGACTTGATCTCGCTGCCGGTCAGGACGATGCCCGCCTCGAGGTTGTCCTCGAGGAAGTAGTCGTGGCGTGCCCGCCGATTCTGCGCAACCGTGCGCTCCCCCTCACCGCTCATGGGCACATCGTACGCTGCGCCTGCGGCCTACCCGGCGATCACGACGCGCTGCTGCGCCGACGCGGCCGGCTGCCCCTCCACCCCGGGGGCGATCACGACGACGTCGACCGGTCCGCTCAGGGACCGCGGGACGGGGATCGTGGCGGCGAAGCTGCCGCTGCACCGCTCGTCGATGATCCGATTCGCGACCTCGTTCTCGTTCTGCAGAATGCGGATCACCAACGGCCCGCCCTTGCTCTGCACGACGCCGCGCAGCTGGATCGCCCCCTCGACGCGCTCCCCGGCCGCCGGCCGCGCGATGGTGACGCTGGGGGCTCCCTCGAACGCCGCCGCACCCTCCTTCGCCACCGCGCAGCCGCTGCTGCCCGGCAGCGTCGTCGCGTCGATGACGAAGCTGAGATCGGCGCGCGTCAACGGAGGCTCGAGCGCGCTGGACCCCCCGGCAACGGCGTTCAACCCGTAGGGCCGCCCGTCCTCCCGCACCTGCACCGCCTCGATCGCCCCGCTCGCCGTGACCGTGTAGACGATCTGGTACAGGGCGAGCAGGGCCTCGCTCTGGCGCTCGGTCTTGGTCGGCGGCAGCGCCGACAGATCCACGATCGCCGTGCGGTTGAGCACCGAGTACCCGAGGAGCCGCGAATCCTCGGGAATCGCACTCGAGTAGTGCAGGACGTCCTCGGCCAGCGAGGGGCCGTCGAGCAGGGCGCGAAGGCTGCCCTCGGGCACCGTCAGGTCGGTGGAGATGCTCCGCCGCGTCGGCTCGGGCTGGTCGTAGCGCAGGAAGTACACGAACGCCACGCCCGGCGACGGCGTGGCAGGGACGGCGGCGGCCGTGTCCTCGCCGGCCGCCGCAGCGGGCGAGACGACGGCCTTGTCGCCGATCGCGGCAGGTCCCTCGTCCCGCACGCTGCTGTCGGCCGCGCCGCAGGCGGCCAGCACCAGGATCGCAGCCAGCAGCAGGAGCAGGCGGCTCATGCCGACTCCCCCACCACCGCGGAGCCGATCGACACGCGCGCGGAGCGCGGCAGGTGGATGATCGCCACGGCACCGCCGTCGTCGAGCAGCTCGAGCTCGCCGCCCAGCACGCGCGACTGCCCCTCGGCGATCGCGAGTCCCAATCCGGTGCCGCCGCCGCGATCGCGCGAGGCCATGGCGAAGCGATCCGCCGCGCGATCGAGGAACGCGCCGAAGCCCGCACCGCTGTCGCGGACGGTGATCGACATCGCCTCGGCATCCACGGACACGCGGAACGGCTGCGCACCGTAGCGGCGGGCGTTCTCCATCAGGTTGACCAGCACGCGCTCGAGACGGCGCGGATCCGACTCGATGCGCAGCGTGACGGGCAGGTCGAGTTCGGCCTCGGGCAGCCGATCCCGTGCCACGTCCCCCACGAGCCGGACCAGATCGAACTGCTGCGCCATCGCCGTCTCCGCGCCGGCGTCGAGCCGCATCACCTCGAGGAGGTCCTCGACGAGATGGGCGAGCGCCCGGGCGCGCTCCTTCACCATCACCGCCTCCGGCGAGTCGTCGAGCAGCGATGACGCCGCCACGAGGCCGGTGATCGGCGTGCGCAGCTCGTGGGCGACGTCGGCGGAGAAGCTCCGCTCCCGCTCGGCGGCGTCGTCGAGCTCGCGGATCGTGCGTCCGAGGGCCTCCGCCATGTCGTCGAGGGCGCGTCCGAGCGCGGCGATCTCGTCGCGGCCGCGCGGCCGGAGGCGCGCATCCAGATCGCCGGCCGCCAGCTGACGCGCCAGGGCCGCCGAGCGACGCAGGCGTCGCGACAGCGCTGAGGCCACCAGCACGCCGAGGAGCGCGCCGATGATGACGGCGGCTGCGGTCAGCCGGATCAGGGCATCGCGGAGCGCGTCGAGCTCCTGCCGGTCCGCGAGGAACGACTGGCTCGCGTAGATCGCGCCGATCGTCCGCAGCTGGGTCCCGGCGTATACCGCGGGCTCGCTTCCGCCGAGCGCCGGCTCGGTGAAGACGTGGCCAGGCGTCGCCTCGACGCGGGTCTTCAGCCGCGCCGGCAGGCCGATGCCGATCGCGGCATCGCCCAGCACGCCGTCCTTGGTGACGATGTAGGAGCCGGATGGCGCCACCGTCGCGCCCCCCGGCAATCGCAGCCGGGCGATCGACGCCGCCGTGCGCACCTGGCGCGCGGCCGTGTCGCGCGCGCGATCGACCCGGTCGCTCGCGCTGCGCTGGTAGACGGCCACGCTGATGCCGCCGGCGACGAGCGCGCTGATGATCGCGATCGCGAGCGCGAGCCGAACCCGCAGGCTCACGGATCCTCGCTCGGGCGCACCAGCTTGTAGCCGACGCCCCGGACCGTCTGCACCAGCTCCGGCGAGGCGGGATCGACCTCGATCTTCGCGCGCAGCCGCTGCACGTGGACATCGACGAGCCGCGTGTCGCCCGCCCAGCCGTACCCCCACACGCGATCGAGCAGCGTGGCCCGGTCGAGCGCCATGCCCACGTTGTCGACGAACTCGATCAGGAGCCGGTACTCGGTGGGCGTGAGGGCGAGCACCTCGCCGTCACGCGTGACCTCGTAGCCCTCGCGATCGACGAGCAGCGTGCCGACCTCGACGATCGCCGGACGGTCCTCGTCCGCGGGAGCGACCCGACGCAGGGCCGCGCGCAGCCGCGCCGCCAGCACCGCCGGCTCGAACGGCTTGGTGACGTAGTCATCGGCTCCGGCCTCGAGCCCCATCACGACGTCGATCGGGTCGGAGCGTGCCGACATCAGGATCACGGGGATCTGGGACTCGGCACGGATCGCCCGGCACAGCGACACGCCGTCCATGCCGGGCAGCATCACGTCGAGCAACGCCAGCACCGGCTCGCTGGACTGCCACGCCGCCAGGCCGGCATCGCCGTCCTCGGCCGTCACGACGTCGAACCCGTTGCGGGACAGGTAGTCGGCCGTGGCCTGGCGGATCACCGGATCGTCCTCGACGAACAGCATGCGCGGCAGTCGCGTCTCCGTCATGCGCCAAGAGTACCCGTCGCGGAGACGGAAATCTGCGGGTTCAGACCTGCAGGAAGCGCCGCATGGTCAGGCCGGAGCCCAAGGCCCCGATGCCGAGTCCGGCGAGGATCAGCAGGAGCACCAGCAGCGGGAACGCGATCGCGGTCGGTCCGCCCCCGGCGGTCATCGACGACTCCACGCGATCGGCCAGCAGGGTCTGGTAGCTGAGGGCGAGCAGGATCGATGCGAACACCGCCCCGGCCACGCCGCAGACCATGCCCTCGATCATGAAGGGCAGGCGGACGAACCAGTTCGTGGCGCCGACGAGCTTCATCACCTCGACCTCGCGCCGGCGCGCGAAGATCGAGAGCCGGATCGTGTTGCCGATCAGCAGCACGGCGGCGATCGCCAGCACGACGCCCATGCCGAGCAGGACGAGCGTGATCGTGCCCGCCGTCTTGAGCACGCGGTCGGCCTTGCCCGCGCCGTAGTCCGGGTTCGGCAGCCCCGGCTTCGGCGGATCGAGCCCCGGCAGCCCCGCGATCGCCGCGGCCACGGAGGCCGTCTGATCGGGATTCGCGGCCTTGAACTCGAACGAGGCCGGCAGCGGATTGCCGAGCGTCAGCTTGAGCAGCTCGGAGTCCTTGCCCAGCTGCTTCTCGAGCCGCAGGATCGCATCGTCCTTCGAGATGAACTGCAGCGAGCCCTCCGCCACGCCCGGCGTCTCGGTGATCGTGCGCTGGATGTCGCTGATCTGCTTCGGCGTGGCCGAGTCCTTGAGGTAGGCGCGGATCGTGACGTCGTCGCGGACCTTGTTGGAGTAGTTGTAGACATAGGATCCGAGCGCGATGCCGATGCCGGCGATGAACATCACGACGAGCACGGTCACGACGGCCGCGATCGTCGTCGCGAAGTTGCCGCGGAGCGACTTGAGCGCCTCGACGATGAAGAACTTCCAGCGGGTCTCCACTACGCCTCGTCCTCCTCGACGTAGCCGCCGCGGCGGTCGTCGCGCGCCACGCGCCCCTCCTCGAGGGCGATCACGCGGCGGCGCATCTTGTCGACCATCTCGCGGTCGTGCGTCGCCATCAGGATCGTGGTGCCCGCGCGGTTGATGCGGTAGAGGAGCTGCATGATGCCGATCGACGTCTCGGGGTCGAGGTTGCCGGTCGGCTCGTCGCAGATCAGGAGCGGCGGGTGGTTGACGAAGGCGCGGGCGATCGAGACGCGCTGCTGCTGCCCGCCCGAGAGCTCGTGGGGCAGCTTGTCGATCTTGTCGGCGAGACCGACGAGGCCGATGATCTCCGGGACCTTCCGCTCGATGATCTCGCGCCGCTGGCCCTGCACCTCGAGGGCGTACGCCACGTTCTCGTACACCGTGCGTGTCGGCAGCAGCTTGAAGTCCTGGAAGACGCAGCCGATGTTGCGGCGCAGCTTCGGCACCTGCGAGCGCTTGAGCGTGCGCAGCGAGCGCCCGCCGACCTGCACGTTGCCGCTGGTGGCGTCGATCTCCTTGAGCAGGAGCTTGATGAACGTCGACTTGCCGGACCCTGACGGCCCGACGAGGAAGACCCACTCGCCCTTGTCGATCTGCAGCGAGACGTCGCGCAGCCCGACCACGTCGCCCGGGTACACCTTGGTGACGTCCTCGAGCAGGATCATCGCGTCCTGGCGCGGTGCGAACGGACGGCGGAACTCGCTCGTCTCGCCCGCCAGCTCGGACAGCGCCTCGGCGCGGCGGCGGCGGCGCTCCTCGGCCTCGCGCTCGAGCTCCTGCTCGCTGCGGAGCTCCGTGGACGCGATGCTCACCGGTCCGGGATCATCGAGGTCGAACGGGCCGCGCAGCGCATCCGTGGGTGTGTCGCGTTTCAGCATCGTCGCGCTCCCACCCTATCAGCCGGTTTGCAGGTCAGACGATCACGATTCCGCAACGGCATCGCCATCCGCGGCGGTGCGGCGGAGGAGGAAGTCGCGGATGAAAGGATCGAGATCACCATCGAGAACGGCCTGCACGTTGCCGTCCTTCCGGTTCGTGCGGTGGTCGTTGACCATCGTGTACGGATGCAGGACGTAACTGCGGATCTGGCTGCCAAAGGAGTTGTCCTGCGAGGTTCCCCGCGCCTTGGCCAACTCCTCCTCGCGCTTCTTCAGCTCGAGCTCGATCAGGCGGCTCTTGAGGACCCGCATGGCGGTCTGCTTGTTCGACGTCTGGGAGCGCTCGTTCTGGCACTGCACGACGATGCCGGTCGGCAGATGCGTGATGCGCACCGCGGAATCCGTCTTGTTGACGTGCTGGCCGCCGGCGCCGGACGCGCGGTAGGTGTCGATGCGGAGGTCGCTCTCGTCGATCTCGACGTCCACGTCCTCGTCGACCCACGGCGTCACGTCGACGCGCGCGAAGGCCGTATGCCGACGATGCGCGGAGTCGAACGGCGACAGGCGCACCAGGCGATGGACGCCCTTCTCGGCGCCCATGATCCCGTACGCGTTCTCGCCGTCCACGAGCAGGGAGACCGACTTGAGCCCCGCCTCCTCGCCCGGTGAGGCCTCGAGCAGCTCGGTCTTGAAGTCGCGGCGCTCAGCCCAGCGCAGGTACATGCGCAGCAGCATCTCCGCCCAGTCCATCGAGTCGGTGCCGCCCGCGCCGGCGCTGATCGTGACGACGGCCGGTCCGGCGTCGTACTCGCCGGAGAACAGCGCGCCCTCCTCCAGCTCGTCGATCCGGTCGCCGAGGCTCACGACCTGGGCGCTGACCTCGTCGGCCAGCTCCGGTGCGTCATCCAGCATGGCGACGAGGTCGCCGGCATCTTCGACGTCGGTGCTGAGGCTCGCATACAGCTCCAGCTTGCGCGCCGCGCGCGTGCGCTCGGCCGAGACCTTCACGGCCCGCTCCTGATCATCCCAGAAGCCCGGCGCGCCGATCTGGCCGTCGAGCTCCTCCAGCCGCTCCTGCAGCTGCGCGGGATCCAGGTAGTCCCGCACCCAGACGAGTCGCGCCTTGAGATCCGCGACGGCAGCCGCGAGGTCGTCTGCCGACAGCGCCTCCGGCGCGTCAGCCACGTCGCTTCTTCTTCGCGGGCTTCTTCTTCTGGCGGCCGGCGGCGCCGGGCGCCTGACCGCGCATCGTGTTCGACGAGCGATCCTCCGCCACCGGCGGCAGCGGGGTCGAGGTGGGCGTGCCGCCCCACGCGGTCGAGCGCGACCACGCCGAGTCCTCGCGCGGCTGCTGCGCCGCGGCCTCCGGCACCGACTGCGGGGGCGCCTCGACGCCGTCGAAGGCTCGCACGTCCTCGTGCTGCGCGACCAGCGAGTCGAGGTCCTCCTCGAGCAGGAAGGGATCGATCACCGCGCGTCCGTCCGGTCCGTCCACCTCGATCACGAACTGGAAGAGCCCCGCGACGACCTCCTGCTGCACCTCGGCCATCATCTCGTTGAACATCTGGTGGCCCTCGGTGCGGTACTCGACGACCGGGTCCTTCTGCGCAAGACCGCGCAGGTGGATGCCGTCGCGCAGGTAGTCCATGTTGTCGAGGTGCTCGCGCCAGCG
>CAZPQP010000020.1:0-17418 GCA_964588635.1 uncultured Bifidobacterium sp. | reverse complement strand
CCGCCGCGCCGCAGGACGACCTCGCCGCGCAGCTCGAGTCGCTGGCGAAGCTCCGTGATCAGGGCATCCTGACTGAGGAGGAGTTCTCCGCGAAGAAGGCGCAGATCCTCGGGATCTAGTCCGCACGGACGCACGATCGACGGGCCGTTCTGCCTCCGGGCAGGGCGGCCCGTCGTCGTTCGCCCGGGAAACGCGAAGGGGCCGCCGCGACCGGAGTCGCGACGGCCCCTCGCAGGAGCGGACCTAGGCCGACTGCTCGATCGGACCCTCGGCGCCGTAGCCGCGGACCGAGGTGACCTCGATGATGATCGCGACGCCGCCCTTGTCGGGGTCGTAGTCGCGCTCGCCCTGGATCATGGCGTCGTAGACGCGGTCGTTCTGGCTCGCATCGACACGGGCCCTGCCGCGGATCGACAGCATGAACGGGCTGGTCTCGGGGTCGAACAGCGCCAGGGAGACGTCCGGGTTGGCGGCAACCCCCTTGGCCAGGCCGTCGTTCGGGTTGCGCGTCCAGACGCCGAGCTCGGTGTCGGAGAGGACGTGCGTGCTGCCGCGGTACGAGACCGACGGGTACCCGTCGACGTCGTTGTAGGCGAGGGCGAGCGCGCGACCACGGGCGAGCGAGTGGTCGACGGCGCCGGCGATGTGCGAGAGATCGATGGACATGGGGCTCCTGAAGGTATCGGTAGGTCCGTCGGTGGGAACGCCGGTGGCGACGGGCGTATTCCCCGCCTCTATCGCACCGCCGTCGGCTTCCAGGTCGCCGCGGTGCTCGGGTTGCAGGCGGCGTCGACGGCCGCGACGGCGTACGTCGGACTCGTGCTCTCCGCGGCCAGATCGAGCGTGCTGAGCCCGCCGGTGCCGCTCAGCACGGCTGACACGTACGCCGTGCCGATGCGCGTACCCGCAGTCTGCGTGAAGGACAGGTACCCGCCGGCCGGCCCCGCCGCCGTGGTGCTCGACACACGATCCGCCGCCGGCGAGACGTTGTCGGTGTAGACCAGCGCGCCGATGTTGACCGCCGGCGTGGCCGTCAGCTTGGCGACCGACTGCGTCCTGGCGCTGCTGACGGCATTGCCGCCGGGCGAGTACTCGAGGGCCGACAGCGCGACCGTTCCGTCGCCGAGCGCGCTCAGGGCGAGGTCGCTGAAGGCCACGGTCTGTGCGCCGGCGGCCGGAACGACACTGCGGAAGGTCAGCGACGTCGTCCCGGCCGTGGCCGTGAGGACGACGACGCCGCCTGCCGGGGCGCTCGACCCGAGCGCGACCGTCACGGTCGACGCTCCGGCGCTCGCCGCGTTGATGTACCCGTTGGCCGTGATGGCACAGCTGGCGAAGCCGGTGGCCGCGGACCCCGACGTCAGCGTCACCGCGGTCGGCGCCGTGACCGACCCGAGGATGTCGACCGCGATCGTGCCGCTGAAGCTGCCGATCGTCCCGAGGGCGTCGGCCGCTCGTACGGAGAAGGCGCCCGAGGTGCTGTTCTTCGACGTGACGAGCGCGCTGCGGTACTGATACGTCGTCGTGCCTGAGGCCGTCAGCACGGTGAACGGCCCCCCCGCCGAGGAGAGCGGGATGGCGCCGCAGTTCGAGCCGCACTGCACGCTGAGGTCGGCGACCACACTGCCGGTGTTGGCGCCGATGCCGGCGTCGACGACGTTGGCGTAGGCGTAGAACGTGTCGCGCCGATTGATGTAGCCGGCCTGGTTGGCCTGAGCATCGGCCAATGTGGCTGTGACGACCGGACCCGTGTTGTCAACCACGCGGGTGATCACGGCCGAATCGGACGCGGTGCCGGCGACGTCGCTGACGCGCGCGAGCATGCTGTAGGTGCCGTCGGCCGGCTGACCACTCCACGTCACCGAGTACGACGGCCCGGTTGTGGACGTGCCGATCAGCGTGGTGCCGCCTCCGCCGGGGTTCGGCGTGCAACTGCCGGGGCAGGCGTAGTAGGCGATGCTCGCGACGCCGGAGGAGGCACCGTTGACCGTCGGATCGGTCGCGACGTTCGTCAGCGTCTGGCCGTTGGCGATCACGGTGCTGCCGCCGACGACGGCCGCTCCCGGCGTCGCCAGCGCCCCCGGCGTCGGCGCCGTGCGGTCGATGCGGATGGCGGTGCCGGCCGTCCTGACCGCCTCGCTGTTGCCCGCCGCGTCGACGGAGAAGTAGCGGACGGTGAAGACGCCGTCGGCGGTCAGCGCGACGCTCGTGTCCTGCGGCGAGGCGGTCGTCGGCGTCGTGCCGTTGCTGGTGGCGTACGTCGCCGCCACGCCGGAGCCGCCGACGCCGTCGGTCGCGGTCAGCACCACGGTGCGCGGCTGCGCTGTCCACGCGCTGCCGAGCGCCGCGGTCGAGTCGGTGGTCGTCGGCGGCGTGGTGTCGACGAGGATCGATGCGCTGGCCTGCGTACCGTTCGCGCCGACGACGTGGATGGTGTGCACGCCCTCGGTGGTGGCGGGCACGGTCACGGAGACGGCGGCGCCTCCCTGGGCCGTTGCCGTGGACGGCGTCGCGGCGAGGAGCGTGCCCGTCGTCGCGCTGTCGAGCCGGAAGACCAGCGCCTCGAGCGGGTCGAAGCCGGCGAGCGTGCCGGCGACGGCACGCGGCAGCGGGCCGCCGACGGTCGTCTGCGCGAGCACGAGGCTCGGCGGCGCGATCGTCGCGGCGGCGCTCGCCGATCCCTGCGGCCCGGTCCAGGCGCTGCCGGCGCGCGGCACGATGGCGTAGCGCCACGCGCCGGCGGGCAGGCCCGTCTCGGTGCACGTCGTGGCGGCGACGAGGCCGCTGCAGCCGTTGGCGGGCGCCACGGCCACGGTCGGCGCGGCCTCGCTGAAGCGCACGACCGTGTAGCCCGAGGCGACGCCGCCGCTGGCGAAGCCGGTCGCCGTCCAGGTCACGGTCGCCGCGCGGCCGGCCACGACGACCGTCGGGGTGGCTCCGGGCAGGAGCGAGGTGGCGCCGGCCGTGGCCGAGGCGGCGAGGATCCCCGTGAAGTACCCGTACGCGCTCTGCGCCCCGATGGCGCACGCCGCGAGCAGGCCGAGGATGAGGGCCGCGCGGCGCATCAGCCCTCCGCGCTTCCCGTGAAGCCGAGCTCGATCGCGGCGCGCTGGCAGGCGCTCTGGTCGGTCTGCGTGTCGATCATCGCCAGCCGCGGCCAGGCGTCGGCGGGCACGCCGAGCGCGGAGAGCGTGCGCGTGCTCTGCGCCGGCACGACCACCGCGGCGGCGAGCTGCTGGGCGACGACGATCGCCGCGGCGCAGCCAGAGGGCACCGCACCCGTCACGCGCATGGCGACATCGGTGACGGTGATCGGCACGCCGTTCGGATTCGTCAGCGTCAGCTCCACGGGCACGGCCGCACCGCCCGGTAGCAGAGCACCCGCCGCAGCGCCGGAGATCGTGAACGTCTGCGCCGCGACCGCACCCGCCGGCGCCGGACTGGCTCCCTCCTTCGCGGGCGGCGCGATCACGTTGGTCGCGGGGAGGATCATCCACGCGTGGCAGCGGGCCGCGGATTGCTGCCTCCCGCGCACGGCCGTCACGCAGAACGTGTGGGCGCCGGGCTTCAGGCCGGCGATCACGCGGCGGGCGCCGCAACGCCGGTAGCGGCTGCCGTCGAGGCTGCAGCGGTAGACGCTCTGGCGCACGCTCGTGCGGTAGGCGAAGGCTGCCGTCGTCGCCGTCGTGCGGGCGGCCGGCGCCGAGGTGAACACCGGGGCGGCAACGCGGCCACCGCCGAGTGCGAGCGAGATGCCAGCGCCGACCAGCATCAGGCCGAGCAGGAGCATCAGGGCGAGGGACGTCCGGCGCGCGGGCATCAGCTCGCCACCAGATAGACGGTGAACGTCGCGCGCTGGCACGCGCTGCTCGCCGCCGCGCCCATCGAGAGGGCGCTGGCGAGCGTGATCGTCTGCTGGCCGTCGACACCGCCCGCGCGCGCGGGCACAGTCCAGCCCGTGGCGCCGTTCGTCTGAGTCGCCAAGGACAGCGCGGGTGTCGTGCAGGCCGGCTGGTCGCTCGCGAAGCCGCCGACGCCGCGTGAGGTGTCGAGCGCGAGTGCGTCGATGCGCACCGGCGCCGCTGCCGCATTGCGGACCATGATGGTCAGATCGACCGAGGCGCCGGGGCGCAGCGCGGCGACGCCCGGGACGGCAGTCGCCGTGAGGGTCGGCCGTCCGGCGACCGTGGCGACGCCGAAGCTGGGCGCGGCGGGTGCCGAGAAATAGGCGCCCGCGATGCCCGCCCCCGCGAGCGCCACGAGCACGAAGCCGAGCAGGACGAGCGCGACGCAGCGGGATCGACGGCGGTGGGTGACGGTGCGGGTCATGGCAGAGGAGGACGGACGCGACGCGCCGCTCCCGCTCTACGGCATCCGGCCGGGGAGCGGGAGCGGCGACGCTGCGATTAGCTGGCCGCGGTGCTCGACCAGTTGATCGTCATGGTCTTGCCCACGCAGACGTTCTGGTTCGTGCCGCTGTCCAACATCCGGAGCTTGGTGCTCACGGTCGTTTCCGCGCCCTTGGCGAGGTTCCGGCCGACCGTGGCCGTGTCGACCGCGAACCAGCTGCCGAGGCAGGTGTCGTTGTCGGCCACGACGCCGCTGACGTCGCCGACGTACTGCGCGCCGCTGCCGAGGTTCTGGACGCGGACCGTGACTGTGGCGTCCGCGCCGCCCGGGAAGAGCGTGCCGGTCACGCTGCCGGCCGTGCTGCTGAGCTGGATCCCGGTCGCCGTGCCGACTGCTGCCGTGCCGGAGCCAGAGCCCGCCGTCGAGAAGTACGCGAGGGCCGCCATCGGCGCTGCAACGGCGATCGCGGCGATCGCGACGAGGACCGCGATGCGCCTACGGGTCAAGTGCTTGAGCATGTTCATCTCCTGAACGTCATGTGACGGACAGGAAGGTAGGAACCGGACGAGCACATCCGGCCGGAGCGACTACCCGTCTCCCCACGGCCTGATGCGGCTCGTGGTTCGGCACGTCGGCAGCGGTGCTGCGGTCTTCCCGCGATACGCATCGCGAATCGGGGGAGTGTGGTGAGGTCGATCGAGCAGGCCCGACAGCCCGACTGTCTCTGCCTGACGGCTGCCGTCTCACGCAGACGATCACGACGGGAGCCAATCCCATGCGTGTTCGCGGCACGATGCCGCGCGAGAAATCCCGGAGGCGCTTGAACACTGCGACGGCGACGCGACCGTTCGGGTCCTCAGCCCGCGCATGAGCAGATGCACTCTCCGCATGAGAGCCGTCACCGGCTCGATCATGAGAGCCCTCTCGGGGGATTGAACCCCGGACCCCCTCCTTACCATGGAGGTGCTCTACCACTGAGCTAAGAGGGCAGAGCGCTGTTGCCAGCGCGGGGCGAATACTACCCGGCACGCGCGTGCTCGGCGCAGGTGTGCGCAGCTCGCGCCGGTGATCCGGCGTTGCCGACGGGCGCGTCCATCCACCCGCATGCGATTACGATGGAGATGGTGTTCCTCCCGCGTCAGTGTCGGACCGTCGTCCTCGTCGTGCTCGCAGCGCTCGTCCCCGTCGCGGTAGCGGCCTGCGGCGGCAGCGAGAGCGAGCAGGCCGTGACCACCTCGCCGTACGCGGGCATCGTCCGCACGCCGCCGCCCGCCGTCGACGGCACGCCGCTGCCCGACGTCGCCGACGATGACGCGCCGACGGCGCTCCGGGGGCAGGGCGACGACGGGATCCTGCTCGTCATGTTCGGGTTCACCACCTGCCCCGACATCTGCCCCACCACCCTCGCCGACCTGCGCACCGCGCTGAAGGATCTCCCGCCCGACCTGCGCAGCCGGATCACCGTCGCGATGATCACCGTCGATCCCAAGCGCGACACGCCGGCGAAGCTCACGCGCTACCTGCGCTCGTTCTTCCCCGATGGCATCCCCCTGCGCACGACGGACGACGCGACGCTGCAGCAGGTCGCCAAGGACTTCGCCGCCGCGTACGAGGTGACGAAGGACGCCAACGGCAAGGTCCAGGTGATCCACTCGGCCTTCACGTACGCGATCGGTCCCGACGGGCGCCTGCTCGTGCAGTGGCCCTTCGGCACACCGACCGACGTCATCGACGAGGACCTCCGCGTCGCGCTCGACGCGGTCGCCGGGCGGGGCGCGTGATGCGCACGCCCCGGAAGGTCCTCCTCCTCTTGGCTCTCGGTCTCGCCACCGCGGCGCTCACGGCCTGCGGCGGCATGGACCACTCCAGGTCGAGCGGTTCGGTTGAGGCGACCGACGCCTGGGCGCGAACCTCCGCGCCCGGCCAGGAGATGGGCGCCGTCTATCTGATGCTCCACGGCGGCGCCGAGGCCGACGTGCTGACCGGCGTGTCCGTGCCGTCGAGCATCGCCGCAGGCGCCAGCATGCACGAGTCCGTCACAGCCGACGGTGGCACAGGCGAGGCGATGGACATGGGTGACGGCATGGATATGGGCGACGGTGCGGGCATGACGGATGGCGCGATGACGATGCGCGAGGTGACCAGCGTCGATGTTCCCGCCGATGGGATGGTGATGTTCGAGCCCGGCGGGCTGCACATCATGCTGATGGGCCTCACCGCGCCGCTCGAGAAGGGCTCGACGTTCGACCTGACGCTGCGCTTCGCGCAGGCCGGCGACACGACGGTCACCGTCACCGTCAAGGACGCGTAGGCGACCGCAGACGGGTTTCGTCCTTCCTGTAGGCTGCCCGCACGCGACGCCGGGAGGCACCATGAGCGAGCCCATGGACCCCGCGTGGGTCTACAACGAGACGGTCAAGATGTTCGCCATCGGCGGCGAGCCGCCGCATGAGGACCCGGCCGAGATGGAATCGACCTGGGGTCGCGTGTGGGGCCTGTCGAACGACGTCGGTCAGATCCGCACCGTGCTCATGCACCGCCCGGGCGTCGAGATGGAGATCGTCGATCCGTCCAAGCGCATCGAGGCGATCGGCTCGTACGGCGACCTCGAGGAGCACTGGTACTTCCAGAGCGAGGACGCGCCCGACATCCCCACGATGCAGGCGCAGCACGATGCGTTCGTGGCCGCGCTCGAGCGCCGCGGCGTCGAGGTCGTCTACCAGCAGGGCGTCGGCGATCGGCACCTGAAGGCCGTCTACACGCGCGACCCGCTGATCATGGTCAAGGGCGGCGCGATCGTGAACCGCATGGGCACGCGCATCCGCCGCGGCGAGGAGCGCGTCACCTCCCAGACCCTCGCGGCGCTCGGCGTGCCGATCCTGCGCACCCTGTCGGGCAGCGCGGTGATGGAGGGCGGCACGTTCGCGTGGCTCAACGACACCAACGCGGTGATCGGCACCGGCGTGCGCGTCAACCGCGAGGGCGCCAAGCAGGTCGGCGAGGTGCTGGCCAGCCAGGGCGTCACGCTCCACGTGATCGACCTCGTCGGCTACGACATCCACATCGACGTCGGCTTCCTGATGATCGACACGGACCTCGCGATGGTGAGCCCGATGAACCTGCCCTACTCGTTCCTCGAGCTGCTCAAGGACCTCAAGATCGACACGGTCGAGCTGACGCCGCGCGACGACGGCTGGATCAACAACGGCCTCGCCGTCGCGCCGCGCGACCTGCTGATCCCCGAGGGCGCATCCGACCAGACGCTCGCCGTGCTCGACAAGAAGGGCGTCAAGGTCGAGGTCATCCCGTTCGACAAGGTGCACCTCAACGGCGGCGGTCTGCACTGCTCGACGACGCCCCTGTACCGCGACCCGGTCTGAGTTAACAGAGGGGTCAGACCCCTCTGTTAACTTGCGCACCCACGAGCGTCGGCGTCAAACGCGCGCCATCCGGACGCTGCAGGCAGGCGAAGGGCATGATGAGAGCAGCGCCGCTCCTCGAATCGTCCGGAGGTCCCACGTGTCGACCAGTTCGCCCCAGCAGACTCCTGTAGCCACGCCCGAAACGCCGGCCAAGGCGCCTCTGGTGCGTCCCTACCTCGGGTACGTCGGCTACTTCGTCGGCGCTGGGATGATCAGCGGTGGCATCGTGCACTACCCCCTCAACCCCACGTACTACGCGATCCTCGTGGCGGCCGGGGTGACGCTGTTCCTCGCCGCGACGATCCTCAACGAGATCGTCCTTTCGACGACGCCGGTATCGACACGCAGGCTGGTTCGGCTGGTCGGAGCGTCGCTGTTCCTCTCCTTCGGCATCGGGATGTTCTCCGGCGGCATCCAGCACTTCACGGACTTTCCCGAGCGCGCCGCCACGCTGATCCCGCTCGGCGTCGCGCTGTCCTTCGGCGCCTACATCCTCCGCAACGGCTGGGGTGGTCAGCATCGCCGTGTCGTGGTGGTCGGTGCGCTCGTGATCGCGTTCTCGGCCATGTCGTTCTTCGTCCTCCAGGCGGTTGCCGAGCGCGTCGGCGGCGCCGGCCACGACCACGCGGCGGCTGGCCTCCCGTTCGACTCCCCCGCCCGCACGTAGCAGCGAGGGCTGGTGGTTAACAGAGGGGTCAGGCCCCCCTGTTAACCCCAGGCCCTCGGCGCCTCCGGTGGTTAACAGAGGGGTCTGACCCCTCTGTTAACCACCGCGCGATAGCGGGCGCTCGCCGGTTGCGTAGACTCCCGCCATGGCGATCGAGCGCGAGGCGACGGCAACCTGGGAGGGCACGCTGGCCCGAGGCGCAGGGCGGCTCTCGTCGGCATCGAGCGTCGGCTTCAACGGCCTCGCCTTCTCGCTGCCGACGCGCATCGGGCCGCCCGGCGATGAGACCTCCCCCGAGGAGCTGCTCGCTGCCGCGCACGCCGGATGCTTCGCGATGGCGCTCGCGTCGGTGCTGACCAACGCCGACGTGCCGCCCGGCCGCCTCGATGTCAGCTGCCGCATCACCGTCGATGAGGACCCCGAGGTCGGGTTCCGCGTCGCCAAGTCGACGCTGGTCGTCGCCGCCGACGTCGATGGCGTCTCGCGCGACGCGCTGCGCGCTGCGATCGGCGCCGCCGACGAGGCATGCCCCTACTCCGCGCTGTTGCGCGCTGCCGGCGCCGAGGTCGAGACGGCGATCCGCCACTGAGCGTCATCCGGCGACGCTCGCCGTGCGATATTCGGGCATACGGCCGTACGGCCACAACCCTGATCCGAGGAGACCTTCAGATGCGACGCATCACCCTGTTGATCCTGGCGCTCGCCGGGCTCGCCATCGGCGCCCCCCTTGCCACCGCGCAGGAGGTCGGCGACGCCAAGGCGATCATCCTGACCATCGACAAGACCAAGCCGTCGACCGGCCAGCTCATGTTCACCATCGAGCCTGAGGGCTTCTCGTTCAAGAAGGTGCCGTACGACGGCAGCAAGAACAAGAGCGGCCAGGGCCACGCCCACATCTACGCCAAGGCAGATGGCGCGAAGAAGGCCAAGTACATCGGCTGGACCGGCTCCGGCACCACCTCGTGGACCGACAAGAAGATGCTGAAGCCCGGCACCACGTACCGCGTCTTCGCCGTCTTCTCCGAGAACGACCACACGGAGGACCGGAAGATCATGTCGAACTGGGTGCTCGTCGACTTCTAGCGGCTCCCGGGGCGGAGCGGCCGAGACAGCCGCTCCGCCCCCTCGCGTGCCCCCTCTAGACTGGCGCTGGCCATGACCGCCGGCACTCCCAAGCTCCGCGTCGAGGGCGCGACCAAGGCGTTCGACGGCACTGTCGCGCTCGCGCCGACGACGCTCGTGCTCCAGCCGGGCGAGTTCGTCTCGCTCGTCGGGCCATCCGGCTGCGGCAAATCGACGCTGTTCAACATCGTGTCCGGCCTCCTCCGCCCCGATCAGGGCGCCGTGATCCTCGACGGACGCGAGATCACCGGAACGGCCGGCAACGTCGGCTACATGCTCCAGAAGGACCTGCTCGTGCCGTGGCGCACGGTCGTCGACAACATCACGCTCGGTGCGGCGCTCACACGGGGCGTCACGCGCGACGACCGCGCGCAGGCCGTCGACTTCGCCGAGCGCTACGGCCTCGGCGGCTTCCTCGACCACTACCCGCACGCGTTGAGCGGCGGCATGCGCCAGCGCGTCGCGCTGATGCGCACGCTCGCGACCAACCACGACGTGCTGCTGCTCGACGAGCCGTTCGGCGCACTTGACTCGCAGACGCGGCTCGAGATGCAGCAGTGGCTGCTCCAGGTCTGGGCCGACACGCGGCGCACCGTGCTGTTCGTGACGCACGACGTCGACGAGTCGATCTTCCTGTCCGACCGCGTGCTGGTGATGAGCCCGCGTCCCGGTCGCATCGCCGCCGAGCTCGCCGTCGACCTGCCACGGCCGCGGACGCTGGACCTGATGACGACGCCCGCCTTCAACGATGTCAAGCGCGAGATCCTCACGCTCCTGCACGCGAGGGACGCGACGTGAGGGCCGGCACCATCGCCCGCGGCGTGCTCACGCCCATCGTGTCGATCGCGCTCGTGTTCCTCATCTGGGACCTGATCATCCGCGGCTTCGACGTGCAGACCTTCGTCGCGCCCTCCCCCGGCGAGACGCTCGCGGCGCTGCGCGACAACTGGTCGACACTCTGGCCGCTCGCGCTCGAGACGATCCGCGAGACCGTCTACGGCTTCGTCGTCGGGGCCGCGCTCGGCTTCGTGCTTGCCGTCGCGATGGCCCAGACGCGCATCGTGCAGGGGCTGGTCTACCCCGTGCTGATCGTCTCGCAGGCCGTGCCGATCATCGCGATCGCCGCGCCGCTGGTGATCCTGCTCGGCTTCGGCATCGCGCCGAAAGTCGTGATCGTGGCGTGGATCGTGTTCTTCCCCGTCGCCGTGAACGTGCTCGACGGGCTCGCCAACGTCGATCGCGAGCTGCTCAGCCTCGCGCGCGCCATGGGCGGCAGCCGCAGCCGCGTCTTCCTGCACATCCGCCTGCCCGCCACCGTCACGCCGCTCTACACCGGCCTCAAGATCGGCGCGACCTACGCCGTCACCGGGGCCGTGATCGGCGAGCTGGTGGCCTCCACGGGATCGTCGCTGGCCGGGTTCCAGCGCGAGGCGAACTCCTCGCTCGACACGCCCGCGGTGTGGGCGGCCATGCTGCTGATGACCGTCATCGGCATCGGCTGGTTCCTGCTCGTCGTCGGCGTCGAGTTCGCGACGACGCCCTGGAAGCACCGCGCCACCCGTCGTCGGCTACGGTTCCGCGCAACGAACGCCCCACGGAGCCCACGATGACCCGCACCCGCCTCCACGCCATTCTGCTCGCCGCGCTGATCGCCGCGCTCGCGCTCGTCGCGACCGCCTGTGGCGGCTCCGACGGCGGCTCGTCCAGCAGCGCCGCTGCGACCACCGACGGCGCGGGCGCGACCACGACGCCGGCCGAGCCCGTGGACATCACCCTGTCGTACGACTGGCCGACGGTGGACTTCGAGGCGATCCCGATCGTCGTCGCCCAGCAGGAGGGCCTGTTCGAGAAGCACGGCGTCAACGTCGAGCTGATCTTCCCGCCGGACGCCGCGTCGTCGGCCAAGGTCCTCGCCACCGGCGAGTCGGACCTCGCACTGCTCACCACCACCGACGTCGCATTCTCGATCGACAAGCAGCTGCCGCTCGTCAGCATCGGCAACTACACGATGCGCAACAACTGGGGCCTCTTCACGAAGCCCGGCGTCCCAGTCGCCCTCGACACCCTCAAGGGCAAGACGATCTCGACCTACGGCGACTCGTGGACGAAGGCGATGCTGCCGTTCGTGTACAAGACCGCGGGCATCACCAGCGCCGACGTCAAGGAGGTCGTCGTCGACTGGGACCTGCCGCTGCTGCTCAACGGCAAGATCGACATCGCCACGAACACCACCAACTTTCTGATCGCCGGCGTCGAGGACGAGACGGGCAAGGATCCCGAGTACCTGCTCGCCGCCGAGAACGGCGCGCCCGACGTGCCCGTCTGGGTCTACGCCGGCAACACCGCCTGGCTGCAGGAGAACCCCGATGCCGCGCGCGGCTTCATGCAGGCGATCGGCGAGGCTACCGCGTGGGCGTGCCAGAACCCGGAGGACGCCGCCACGATGTTCGGCGATGCCTACCCGGACAGCGGCTACTCGTTCTCGTACAACCGCATCGGCTGGACCGACACCTGCCGGTACATGCAGGACGACAACGGGCAGTACTTCACGCAGACCGACGAGCAGTGGACCACGCTCGGCGAGGCGCTGAAGGGCATCGGCGAACTCGACGCCGTCGCCGAGCCGACCGCGTACTACACGAACGAGTACCTCCCCGCGGGCTAGGTGCACCGTCTCGCGCCCTCGGGTGCGGAGATTCCGTCATGTCCGTCCGACGGCGTTTCTAACGTCGCCGTTCATGGCTACCACTTCCCCACCGGCTGGCGGATCGCTCGACCGCTTCTTCCGGATCTCAGAGCGAGGATCGACGATCCGAACGGAGGTGATCGCCGGACTCGTGACCTTCGCGACGATGGCGTACATCCTCTTCGTCAACCCGTCCGTGCTCGGCGCGCTCGAGGACAGCGCCGGCGTGCAGCTGCAGTTCCCGGCGCTGTTGACCGTCACCGCGCTCGCGGCGGCGATCGGCACGATCGCGATGGGCCTGATCGGCAACGTGCCGTTCGCCATCGCCGCCGGCCTCGGCCTCAACGCCTTCGTGGCGTTCGGCCTCGTCGGCGCCCAGGGCCTGACGTGGCCCGCGGCGATGGGCGTGATGGTCGTCGAGGGCCTGATCATCGCGCTGCTCGTGATCGTCGGGCTCCGCGAGAAGATCATGCTCGCGTTCCCCGATGGCCTGCGCCGCGCGATCGGCGCCGGCATCGGTGCGTTCATCGCGATCATCGGCCTGCACGACGCCGGGATCGTCCTGTCGGCGCCCGAGGGCGACTCGCGCGTGTCGATCATCACCGGGAACCTCGTCTCGTGGCACACGGCGGTCTTCGTCTTCGGTCTCGTGCTCGCGGCGGTGCTGATCGTGCGCGGCATCAAGGGCGCGCTGCTGATCTCCATCATCGCGTCGACCATCTTCGCGGTGATCATCAACAGCGCGAGCGACGGCAAGGAATGGGAGAACAGCGCGAGCATGCCGTCCTCCTGGGTCGGCACGCCCGACTTCTCCCTGGTCGGCGCGTTCAACTTCGACTTCGTCAGCGCGCTCGGCTTCTGGACCGCGCTGGCGGTCGTCGTCGCGGTGATGCTGTCGGACTTCTTCGACACGATGGGCACCGCGATCGCCCTCGGACGCAAGGCGAACCTCGTGGACGAGAGCACGGGCACCCTGCCGCGTCTGCGGAAGATCCTGCTCGTCGACGGCCTCGCGGCTTCGCTCGGCGGCGCAACCTCGTCGTCGTCGAACACGACGTAC
This sequence comes from uncultured Bifidobacterium sp., assembly GCA_964588635.1. Taxonomy (GTDB): domain Bacteria; phylum Actinomycetota; class Thermoleophilia; order Gaiellales; family F1-60-MAGs149; genus F1-60-MAGs149. Next base: position 4,111 of record CAZPQP010000020.1, on the reverse strand, counting down.
ATCGAGAGCGCCTCGGGCATCGGCGAGGGTGGCCGCACCGGACTCACCTCGGTCGTCACGGGCCTGCTCTTCGCCCTGGCGATGTTCCTGTCGCCGATCGCAGGCGTGATCCCGGCCGAGGCGACCGCCCCGGCGCTCGTCATCGTGGGCGCGCTGATGCTCGGGCAGCTGCGCGGCGTCGAGTGGGACGACCTCGGCGTCGCCCTGCCGGTGCTCCTGACGGTCCTGATCATGCCGGCGACGTACTCGATCACCAACGGCGTCGGCGCGGGCATCGTGTCGTACGTCGTGATCGCAGCCCTGCGCGGCAAGGCCAAGAGCGTGCATCCGCTGCTCTACGTGGTGGCCGCGCTGTTCGTCTGGTACTTCATCCACGGCGCGATCTAGCGATGCGGCCGCGGTGCGCGCTCCGGCGAAAAGCCGGACGTGCACCGCGGCCTTCCGCTTCTCCTGCTCGCCTGTCTGATCCTCGCCGCGTGCGGGGGTACGCAGACGCGGGACGCCAAGGTCGGCGGTTCAGCCGCACTGACGGCGCCAGAGCCGCCCGCGGGAGCCACGTCGGTGCTGTCCGGCTCGATGGACAGCGTCGAGGGCTCGCCCGTCGCGCTCGACTCCTACCTCGGCAAGGTCGTGCTCGTCGTCAACACCGCGTCGCGCTGCGGCTACACGTCCCAGTACGGGGACCTGCAGAAGATCTACGAGCGGTACGGGGATCAGGGCTTCGTCGTCCTCGGCTTCCCGTCGAACGACTTCCAGCAGGAGTACGCGGACGACGGCGAGATCAAGACGTTCTGCTCCACGAACTTCGGCGTCACCTTCCCGCTGTTCTCCCGCACCTCGGTGGTCGGGCCGAACGCGAACCCCGTGTTCGCCGCCCTCGCCGCCGAGCCCGACGGCATCGGCGCGCCGCCCGAGTGGAACTTCACCAAGTACCTGCTCGACCAGAACGGCGTGCCCGTGGCGCGCTGGCCCTCGAACATGGATCCGGCCGCGCCCAGCGTGACCAACGTGATCGAGGCGCTGCTGGCAAAGCCGGCGTAGGTCTGCGGGAACGCCGCGACCAGCAGCGCCTCCGCACGCTGTACCGTCCGGGTGCCATGACGCTGCACGACACCGAGACGGCCACGCACCCGCCGCACACGGGCGTGCGGTGGGTCCCTGTCACGCGTCTCGCACGCTGGGGCCTCGGGCTCGGCGTGCTCGGCTTCCTGCTGATGCCCGCGTGGATGCTGTTCGGACCGCTTGGCGCCTTCCCCCAGTTGATCCTGATGGCCGCTGGCGGGGCCTGCGCCCTGGTGGCGATCATCCGCCTGCACGAGCGCGCGGTGCTCTCCTTCGTCGGGTTGCTGCCGCTGCTGCTCGTCGTGGTGTTCCTCGTCGGTGAGATCGCGCTGCCGCACTGAGCACTAGGCTGCCGCCATGTCGGCGAGCAGGCCAACGGCGGACTGGGTGACCCTCGAGGAGCTCGAGCACGACCCCCACCCCACGCTCGCGCGATTGCGGGCGATCGGCCCCGTCGTGTGGGTCCCGGCCCTCAACGGCTGGGTCGTCACCGCCCGCGCCGAGGCCCTCGCCGCCATGCGCGACGACGTTGGACTGACCGTAGACGACCCGCGGTTCACCACCGGTCAGATCACCGGGCCGAGCATGCTGTCGACCGATGGTCCCGAGCACGCGCGGCACCGCGCGCCGTTTGCGCGGCCGTTCCGACTCGACGCGATCCGCGAGCGCTTCACCGCCGCGGCGGCGCAGGAGGTCGAGCGCCTGATCGACGCGTTCGCCGCCGACGGGGAGGCCGAGCTGCGCACGCAGCTGGCCGGACCGCTCGCGACGCGCATGATGATCCTCGCGCTCGGGCTCGACATCGCAGCCGAGGACGACATCCTGGGGTGGTACGCGCGGATCGTCGAGGCGGTGCAGCAGATGAGCGCCGGCGCCGATGTGCCGCAGGACGGACGGGACGCGTATGCCGCCTTCGCCGACGCGGTGCGCGTCGCACTCGACGGCGCCGAGGACGGGTCGTCCCTCCTCGCCGCGGCGCTCGGCGAGGCATCTTCGCTGACGCGCGATGAGCTCACGGCGAACGCCGCCGTGCTCCTGTTCGGCGGCATCGAGACGACCGAGGGGATGATCGCGAACCTCCTCCACCATCTCCTGCCCATCGGTTCGCTCGTGGAGGTCGCCGCCGATCCGACACTGCTCGACGGGGCGATCGAGGAGTCGCTGCGGATGGAGCCCGCCGCCGCAGTGCTGGATCGCTACGCGACCGCCGATCTGGAGCTGGCGGGCATCACGATCCCGCGCGGCGACCTGGTGATCCTGTCGATGGCGTCCGCCAATCGGGACGAGGCGATCTTCGCCGATCCGGATCGCTTCGATGTGCGACGCGCCAACGCCAAACTGCACACGACGTTCGCGACGGGACCGCACGTCTGCCTCGGTATGCATCTGGCCCGGCTCGAGGCGCGCGAGGTGATCACGGGCCTGGCGCAGCGCCTGCCCACCCTGCGGGCAGACCCGGCGCGGCCGAGCCAGCCATTCGGTCTCGTGTTCCGCAAGCCGCCGACCGTCTGGGCGACGTGGTTAACAGAGGGGTCAGACCCCTCTGTTAACCACCGCGCGAACTGATGGCTCCGTCGTTAACAGAGGGGTCTGACCCCTCTGTTAACGACCGTGCGCTCCCGGTGAAGTCGCGTGCGCCGCCGCTGCGCATGCGTCGGCAAGGGTCGCGCGTCTCCGCGTACGTCGCGCCGAAGCGTCACTCCGCGGCAACAGCGCATCGGCAATGGTCACCGCATGGCCCGACCACGCCGAAACCAGGATCTGCGATTCCTCCATCACGTCATGGGCAAGGGGTGCCGCGGGCAGCCGATCCTCAACACGGACGTTGACCGCGAGCACTTCGCGCACCTTCTCTGCTCGGTCGCAGAGCTCTTCGATTGGAAGATCTACAACTGGGTTCTCATGCCTAACCATCACCACTTGGTGCTGGAACTCGAATCAGAGAACCTCGATGAGGGCATGAAGCGGCTGCATGGACTCTTCGCGCAGCGCTGGAACACGCGCCATGAATCCACCGGGCACGTCTTCTTCCGACGCTTCAAGAACATCCCGCTCAAGCGCCCTGGGTATCCGGCCACGGTGATGAAGTACGTCGATCTCAACCCTGTGCGGGCCGGGCTCTGTCTCCGCCCTGAGGACTGGGAATGGAGCGGCTACGCGGCGATCATCGGCAAGCGGTCACCACTGCCATTCCACGACGCGGAGAATGCTGTTCGCATCGTTTCCGCGCTCGACGACGAGCCGGCGGCTAACCGACTCGCGTATGCCCGTGCCGTGGCCACGCGCATTGAGGCCGACCGCAACCGCGGCACCACGTCAAGCACACGTCCTCTGATCGACGAGATCCTCGTCGACGGCGATGCGGCGTCGCTACTGGAGGCCTACGAGCTCTGGGGCTACACGTCCCGCGAGATCGCGGCAGCAGCGCAGGCGAGCCACGTCTCCGTGATGAAGTGGATCCGCGAGGAGCGTTTCCCGCCGCAAACCGATCGCCACCGTGGGCGTTGAGTTAACAGAGGGGTCTGACCCCTCTGTTAACTAGCGCTTGCGAAGGGAACGCACGAGGCGGGGGATCAGACCATCCGACGAATGCATGCGCGTGATGTCATTGATCCGGGCGTTGTAGCGAAGCTGCGTGTTGTGATGCGAGTAGTGCATGGAGGGCTTTCGGAGAGGGGCGGAACCGCACACCAACTATGTCACACCTTCGCGTCACAAAGTCGTCCGGATGACCATTGTCACCAACCTGTTGCAATCACGATACATGCATGCTCAATACAGGGTTTTCCCTGTATCCAATCTCACTATCGCAAACGCACAAAGTCGGCATCGTGAGGCGCGCCTGTCCCTGAGGCGCAGCCCCGGAAGGTCCGCGACGGATCTGCGCCGTCCTGACGGCGCTCGCCTCGTCGTGCCGACGGGCGCGGCTGGCCGGCGATCCGCACGAAGCGGATCGCGAGCCGCGCTCAGTGGGAGCGGCTGGATTCGAACCAGCGTAGGCAGAGCCAACGGGTTTACAGCCCGTCCCCTTTAACCACTCGGGCACACT
>CAZPQP010000019.1:0-17449 GCA_964588635.1 uncultured Bifidobacterium sp. | reverse complement strand
TGGGCGGCGAGCACCAGTACGCCTCGATGGTGGTCTTCCAGGACGGCGTGCCGCGCAACGACCTGTACCGCTCGTTCGGCATCCGCCACGGTTCGCTCGACGACTTCAAGTCGATGGGGGAGGCCATCTCGCGCCGCTTCGCCCGCCTCGCCGAGGGCGACGAGGACCCCTCCTTCGGGGCGACGCCGGACCTGGTGGTGATCGACGGCGGCAAGGGCCAGCTCAATGCCGCAACGACCGCCATGCGCGGCGTCGCCGTACCGCGTGTGGCCGTGATCGGCCTCGCCAAGCGTGACGAGGAGGTGTTCCTGCCGGGGCAGTCCGCGCCTGTCATGCTCGACGCCGACTCCCCGGCGCTGCTCCTGCTCCGCCAGATCCGCGACGAAGCGCATCGGTTCGCCCTGCGGCAGAATCGCCGCGGACGCGGGAACGCGGCGACGCAGTCCGTGCTGGAGACCATCCCCGGCGTGGGGCCGACGCGGCGCAGGGCACTCCTCCAGCACTTCGGGTCGATCGACGCCATCATGACCGCCACCCCCGAGGCGCTGGAGGGCGTGCCGGGACTGCCGGCGGCCACCGCCCGCCAGATCCACACCGCCCTGCATCGCATCGGCGGACCGGCGCCGAGCGCCGCACAGGGCGGACGGCGACCGCTGCCCGAGGGCGAGGCGTGATCGCGTATCGATTCGTCGTGGAGGGGTGGGGCGCGGGGCTCCTGCACTACGACGGCGACACCATCGTCGACCTCGACGAGCCCGCTCCCCGGACGCGCACCGGCACGCCCAACGCCTGCCCGCCGGGCGCGCAGGCGCTCGCCGAGCGCATCGATGCCTACCTCACGGGGCGGGCGATCGACTTCCGCGATGTCGACTGCCGCCCCGCGTACGAGCGCTTCGGTCTGACGGCACTGGAGGTGCGCATGCTCGAGGCGGTGCGCACGATCCCCTTCGGCGAGACCGCGTCGTACCGGGAGGTCGCGGAACTGGCCGGCCACCCCCGTGCGCCTCGCTCCGCCGGCGCGGCATGTGCTCGAGGTCCGCTCAGCATCATCGTGCCGTACCATCGCGTCATCAGAAGCGACGGCAGCATCGGCATGTACGGCGAACTCGGCGAGGAGCGCAAGCGACGCCTGCTCGCCTTGGAGGGCTCGCATGCGGGGTGAGCCGCGCATCGTCTGCCTCGGCGGCGGCACGGGGCTGTCGACGGTGCTGCGCGGGCTCAAGCTCGCCGGCAACCACCCGACGGCGATCGTCACCCTGACCGATGACGGCGGATCGTCCGGCCGGCTGCGACGAGATCTCGGCATGCCGCCCCCTGGCGATGTGCGCAACTGCCTCGTCGCGCTGGCCGACGACGAGTCGATGCTCGCCGAGGTGTTCCAGCATCGCTTCGACCGCGGCGACCTCGAGGGCCACTCGCTCGGCAACCTCGTGCTGGCGGCGCTGACCGAGGTGGCTGGCTCGTTCGATGCCGCCGTTGCCATGTCCTCGCACGTTCTGGCCATCTCGGGCAGTGTGCTGCCCGCCACCCGCGAGAAGGCGGTACTGGTCGCCGAGATGGAGGATGGCCGTGTGGTCGCCGGCGAGACGGCCGTCGCGTCCGAGCGCCGCGCCGTGCGCCGTCTGCGCCTCCAGCCCGAGACCCCGCAACCGCACCCGGAGGCGGTCGAGGCCCTGCGCACCGCCGACCTGATCGTGCTGGGTCCGGGATCGCTGTTCACCTCGACGATTCCGCCGCTGCTCGTGCCCGGACTCGCCGAGGCGGTGCGGTCGTCCGGCGCCCGGCGCGTCTACGTCGCGAACCTCCTCCAGGAGCCGCACGAGACCATCGGCTACGACGCGGCCACCCACATCGAGCGGCTCGAGCAGCACCTCGGTCCGGGCATCGTCGACACCGTGATCGTGCCCACGACGCGCCGCGTACCCGCACCGGGCCTGATTCCCGTCGATTTCGATCGCGCTGCCCTGTCGCGCACCGAGCTCGAGGTCGTCGTGGCTCGGATCACAGACGGGCACCATCACGATCCGCTGCGGCTGGGTCGGGCGCTCGTAGCGCAGGCGCGTCGTCCGCGCCCCCGTCCGCGATGACGTTCTCCAGCAACGTCCGCGAGGAGATCGCGCACCATCCGATCGGAGATCCGTGCTGCCGGGTCGCCTACCTCGCCGCGGTCCTGCGAGGTGCCGGCTCCCTGCACCTCACAGGTGGGGGGCATGCGCATGCGGAGATCGACGTGGGCTCGCATGCCGTCGGGCGGCAGATCCTCACCGCGCTGCGCGAGGAGGGCGTGATGTGCGGCGTCAGCGCCTACACCCCGGAACGCCTCGGGCTGCACCAGCGGGTGCTGATGGTGCTCGCGGAGGACGCTGCCAGCACCCGCCTGCTGCGCCGGACGGGCGTGATCGACGACGTGGGGCGACCGCGTCTCACCGTCGCGCCATCCCTGATCGCCCGCGCCTGCTGCCAGGTCGCCGTGCTTCGCGGGGCCTTCGCTGCCGCCGGCAGCGTGTCGCCACCGGGACGCCCCGCGCACCTCGAGATCAGGACGCACGGCGCGGATTTCGCGGCCCTGCTCCAGTCCGCGTGCGACCGGCAGGGCATTCCGGTGCGCCTGCGGCAGCGCGAGCGCTGGGCCGAGATCATGAGCCGACGCCGCGAATCGGTCCAGGATCTGCTGACCGTGCTCGGAGCCGAGGGGGCCGCGCTGGACGTCGCCGAGGACGAGGTCGTCAGGAGCGCGCGGGGTGACGCGAACCGGCGCGCGAACTTCGACAACGCCAACCTCACGCGCCAGGTGCACGCGGCCCGCCAGCAGACGGCCGCCATCCAGACGCTCTCCGCCAGCGGCGATCTCGCGCGACTCACGCCCGTGCTGCGGGACACCGCCCAGCTGCGTCTGGACCACCCGGACATGACCCTGTCCGAGCTCGCAGACGCAGCCGGCGTGTCGCGGCCCACACTGATCGGACGTCTGCGGCGGCTGGTGGAGCTGGCGGAAGGTGCGGCGGAGGCCTCCGAATCCGCCGCGCCCCGCCGCCCTCGCCCCTAGGATCCCGGGTAGACGCGAATCGACCGATTCGCACGCACTGCCGACCACGACCACCTCTCCCAAGGAGCACTCTCCGTGACCCGCGTTGCCATCAATGGCTTCGGCCGCATCGGCCGAAACGTCCTCCGTGCCGCCTACCTGCGCCAGGCCCCGATCGAGATCGTCGCCATCAACGACCTGACCGATCCCAAGACGCTCGCGCACCTGCTCAAGTACGACTCGGTGCTCGGTCGCTTCGGGCACCAGGTGGAGGTCACGGACGGCGGCATCGCCATCGACGGCAAGGAGATCCGCGTCCTCGCCGAGCGCGATCCCGCCGCGCTCCCGTGGCAGGAGCTCGACGTCCCCGTCGTGCTCGAGTCCACCGGCTTCTTCACGAGCCGCGAGGGCGCCTCGAAGCACCTCGAGGCCGGCGCCAGCAAGGTGATCATCTCCGCGCCTGCCACCGACCCGGACATCACGATCGTCCTGGGCGTCAACGGCGGCGACTACGACCCGGCGAAGCACCACATCATCTCGAACGCCTCCTGCACCACGAACTGCCTCGCCCCCTTCACGAAGATCCTGCTGGACGAGTTCGGCGTCGAGCGCGGCTTCATGACCACGACGCACGCGTACACGAACGATCAGCAGATCCTCGATCTCCCGCACTCCGACCTGCGTCGCGCCCGCGCCGCCGCGCAGAACATCATCCCGACCTCGACCGGAGCCGCCAAGGCGATCGGCCTCGTGATCCCGGAGATGAAGGGCCGTCTCGACGGCATCGCCATGCGCGTGCCGGTGCCGGACGGCTCGGTCGTCGACCTCGTCGTCGAGCTCGGTCGCGAGGCCAGCGCGGAGGAGATCAACGCCGCGATCAAGGCCAAGGCCGACACAGGCGACCTCGCCGGCATCCTCCAGTACACCGAGGACCCGATCGTCTCGAGCGACGTGATCGGCTCGTCGTATTCCTCCGTGGTCGACGCCAAGCTGACGATGGCCAACGGGAAGCTGGCGAAGGTCGTCAGCTGGTACGACAACGAGTTCGGCTACTCGAACCGCGTCGTCGACCTGATCCAGAAGGTCTAGGCGTGGCGCGGAGGGGACTCGCGCAGATCGGCGACGTCCACGGGCGACGCGTGCTCGTGCGCGTCGATCTGAACGTCCCGATCGACGGGCAGGGAGCGGTCGGCGATGACACGCGCATTCGCGCGGCGCTGCCCACGATCGAACAGCTTCGCGCGGGGGGTGCGCGCGTGATCCTGATGAGCCATCTCGGGCGCCCCAAGGGCGAGCGGAATGCCGCCTTCAGCCTCGCGCCCGTCGCCGGTCGGCTGGCGGAACTGCTCGGCGAGCCGGTCGCCTTCGCAGACGACTGCGTCGGTCCGACCGCCGAGGCCGCGGTGGCCGGGCTCGCCGATGGCGATGTGCTGCTGCTCGAGAACCTCCGCTTCCACGCCGCCGAGGAGGCCAACGATCCGGCCTTCGCCGCGCAGCTCGCCGAGCTCGCCGATCTCTACGTCAACGACGCGTTCGGGGCGGCGCATCGCGCGCACGCCTCCACGGAGGGCGTGGCGCGGCTCCTGCCCGCCCACGCCGGATTGCTGATGGACCGCGAGGTGAGCATCCTCACCTCGCTCCTCGAGGCGCCGGAGCATCCCTTCGTCGCGATCGTCGGCGGCGTCAAGGTGGCCGACAAGATCGCGGTCCTCGAGAAGCTGGTCGAGGTGGCCGACACCGTCCTGATCGGCGGCGCGATGGCCTTCACCTTCGTCGTCGCCGAGGGGGGAGAGGTCGGCTCCTCGCTCCACGAGGATGCCGGGGGGCAGGCGATCGCCCTGCGCGCCAAGGCCAAGGCCGCCGAGACCGGCTGCGAGCTCCTGCTGCCGAGCGACGTGATCGCCGCCGATGCGTTCAGCGCCGACGCCTCCACGCGGATCACCCCGGCCGACGATGTGCCCGGCGGATGGATGGGCCTCGATGTCGGCCCTGCCACGGTGGCGATCTATGCGGAGCGCATCCGCAACGCGCGAACCGTGCTCTGGAACGGCCCCATGGGCGCGTTCGAGATGGCGCCGTTCGCGGAGGGCACCCGCGCCGTCGCCGAGGCCGTGGCCGAGTGCGCCGGCACGACCGTCGTCGGCGGTGGCGACAGCGTCGCCGCGATCACCCAGTTCGGCTTCGCCGATCGGGTCACGCATGTCTCGACCGGTGGAGGCGCGAGCCTCGAGCTGCTCGAGGGGCGCGTGCTCCCCGGTGTGGCCGCCATCCCGGAGGTGCAGTGATGTCCCGTCGTCCGCTGGTCGCAGGCAACTGGAAGATGTTCAAGACTCGCGGTGAGGCGCTGGCCTTCGCCGATGGCCTCAAGCACGGGCGCGGCTCGACCGGCGACGTGGAGATCGCGATCTGCCCGCCGTTCACCTCACTGGACGTCGTCGCCAGCGCACTCGCCGGCAGCGGCGTGGGGGTCTTCGGACAGAATGGCCACGAGGACGCCAACGGAGCGCATACGGGCGAGGTGTCGATGGACATGCTCGTCGACGTCGGCGCCACCGGCGTGCTGCTCGGCCACTCGGAGCGCCGCGCCGACAACAACGAGACCGATCAGGCGCTGGCCCGCAAGGTGCCGGCCGCGCTCGCCGCGGGCTTGACCCCGGTGCTGTGCGTCGGTGAGTCGGAGTTCGAGCGCGACTCGGGCACGACCAAGGCCGTGCTGGATCGGCAGGTCCTGGAGGGCCTGTCGGGTGTGGCCATTGGCGACTTCCCCAAGGTGGTCGTCGCGTACGAGCCGATCTGGGCGATCGGAACCGGCAAGTCCGCCACGCCCGAGATCGCGCAGGAGGCGCACGGCTGGATCCGCGATCAGCTGCGCGAGCTCTGCCAGGACGCGGCGGACCAGATGCGGATCCTCTACGGCGGGTCCGTGAAGCCCGACAACGCCGCCGACCTGCTGTCGCAGCCCGACATCGACGGTGCGCTCGTCGGTGGAGCGTCGCTCGAGCCGGACAGCCTGCTGGCCATCGCGGCCGCTGCCGCCTCGTGACCCAGCCCGTCGTCCTGCTGATCCTGGACGGCTGGGGGATCGCAGCGCCGGGGCCCGGCAATGCCGTCGATCTCGCCGACACGCCGGTCTTCGACGCCCTCTGGGAGAGCAATCCCCACGGCGAGCTGGTCGCCTCCGGGCGCGACGTCGGGCTGCCGGCGGGCCAGATGGGCAACTCGGAGGTCGGTCATCTGGCGATCGGGGCAGGCCGCGTCGTGGCGCAGGACCTCGTGCGCATCAGCGAAGCCGCCGATCGGGATTTCGTCGACACACCCGCACTCGTCGCGGCGTGCGATCGCGCCCGCGAGGGCTCCGGGACGCTCCACCTCGTGGGGCTGGTCTCCGACGGCGGCGTGCACAGTCATGTCGATCACCTGCGAGGGCTCGTGCGTCTGGCTTCGACGCGGGGCGTGCCGCACGTCGCGGTCCACGCCCTGACCGACGGCCGTGACGTGTCACCGGAGCAGGCGCGAACGCTGCTCCCGCAGCTCGCGGCAGAGTGGGAGGGTGGTCCCGCCCGCATCGTCGACGTCTGCGGCCGCATCCACGCGATGGACCGCGACGCGCGCTGGGAGCGCGTCGAGCGAGCGTGGCGGCTGTTCGTCGCGGGCGCGGGGTCGGCGGCGCCTGACGTCGAAGCCGCGGTCGAGGCATCCCACGCGGCGGGCGTCACCGACGAGTTCATCGAGCCCGTTGTGATCGGCGATGGCAGCGGTCGAATCGCAGCCGGCGACGAGGTCGTCTTCCTCAACTTCCGACCGGACCGGGCCCGTGAGATCTGCCAGGCACTGGCCGACCCGGCGTTCGATCACTTCGACCGCGGTGGGCACGGCGTCGTCTCCCTCACCGCGATGACCGCCTACTGGGACGGGCAGCCGGGTGCGATCGCCTTTCCCGAGGATCGTCCGAGCAACGTCCTCGCCGACGCGCTCGAGCGGGTAGGGGTCGCCCAGTTGCACGTGGCCGAGACGGAGAAGTATCCGCACGTGACCTACTTCTTCAATGGCGGTCGCGAGGCGGAGCACGCAGGCGAGACGCGCGTGCTGATCCCATCACCGCGGGATGTCGAGACCTACGACCAGCGGCCGGAGATGAGCGCCGCAGGGGTGGCAGTGGCCGCGATCGAGGGCATTCGCAGCGGCGACTACGGCTTCGTGATCGTCAACTTCGCCAATCCGGACATGGTCGGGCACACCGGCGACATCCCCGCCGTGGTGCGAGCGGTGGAGGAGGTCGACCGCCGCCTCGGCGACGTGATCACCGCCGTGCGCGACGTCGACGGCATCGCGCTCGTGACCGCCGATCACGGCAATGCCGAGCAGATGCTCGACGACGCCGGCGAGCCGCATACCGCGCACACCACCAACCCCGTGCCGCTCATCCTGGTGGGGTCCGATCGGGCATTGCGCGCGCACGGGCGGCTGGCGGATCTCGCCCCGACGGTGCTCACCCTGCTCGAGGTGCCCGTCCCACCCGAGATGTCGGGTGACACGTTGGTCCGGTAGGCCTACATGCCGAACAGCAGGCGATCGCCGAACTGCGGTGGCAGACCGGCGTCGGCGATCTCCTTGGCCGTGGCCGCGGCGTCGTAGGCCACCCGGCGGAACTCCACGCGAACCGGCTCGCCCTCGTCGATGTCGAGCACGAGGTACGACGCGCGGCTATCGCCATCGCGCGGCTGTCCGACGGAGCCCGGGTTGGCCAGCAGACGGACGTCCTCCGCGAGGTGCTCCTCGCGACCGGCTGGCGCGTGACCGCCGGTGACGCGGTCTCCGACGCTGCGCGCCGACATGGGGACGTGCGTGTGCCCCACGAGCACGACCTTCGCGTCGGGGGCGTTGGCCAGGGCGATGGCCGCGCCGGGTCCGTCGATCACGTACTCCCAGATCGGATCGCGGGGCGAGGCATGGGCGAGCGCAACGCGTTCCAGGGCCCGCTGTGGCTCGAGCGTGTCGAGCCAGGCCTCCTGCTCGGGACCGAGCACCTCGCGCGTCCAGCGCGCGGCGCGACCCGCGTCGCCGCCGAAGCGCTCGACGTTGACCTTGCCCAGGACGGCGAGATCGTGGTTGCCGGCGAGGACGATCGTCGACAGCTCCCGGACGCGATCGACGCACTCGTTCGGTCGCGCGCCGTAGCCGACGATGTCGCCAAGGCACCACAGCTCGTCGTAGCGATCGCCTTCGGCCTCCAGCACCGCGTCGAGCGCGTGCAGGTTGCCGTGCACATCGGAGATGACGAGGGCGCGCATGCACGACGCAGGATAGGCGAGGGGGTGGCGCGGCCTGCCGCGACTAGACTGCGCCCATGGACCCCAACGAGCAGCCCGATCGCCAGCTGAACATCCACTTCACGCCGGAGGAGATGGCGGGACACTACGCCAACTTCGCGAACGTCTCCCACTCCGACTACGAGTTCACAATCACGTTCGCCCGCGTGGACCACGAGTTCGACGGGCCGGAGATCCCCGGCGTCGTCGTCAGCCGCATCAACCTCTCGCCGCAGTTCATGGGCGAGCTGCTCGACGCCATGCAGGACAACTGGGACAAGTTCACCGCCCGCGAGAGCATCCGCGACCTGCCCGAGGTCGATGCGGATCATCCCGAGGCGTAGCGTCGCTCCGTCTCGTCGTCGTCGGTCGTCCGCGCGGCCCGCTGGCTGATGCCGCGGCGGACTACGAGGCGCGCGCGGCGAAGCTGGCGAAGTTCGATGTGGTCGAGGTCAAGGACGAGCCGCTCGATCGCGGCACCGCGGCCGAGGTGCGCCAGCGTGAGGGGGAGCGTATTCTCGCCGCGGCGGATGGCTATCGCCTGATTGCCTTCGATCTGGCTGGACGTTCACTCGCGTCGATGGAGCTCGCGCAGCGTGTGCAGCAGTGGGAGGAGCTCGCACCCCAGCGCACGGCGTTCGTGATCGGCGGGGCAGAGGGGTTGGCGCCGGCGGTGCTGGAGCGCGCCGAGCTGTCGCTGTCTCTGGGGGCGCTGACGCTTCCGCACCAGCTGGCGCGGGTCGTCGCCGCCGAGCAGCTGTACCGCGCGCTCACGATCAATCGCGGCCTGCCGTACCACCGCTGACGGCACCGCCGCCGCGAGACAGGCGCTTTGCCACGATGCGCGTGTGTCCGATCCGATCAGCAGCCTCCACGCGGCGATCAGCGCAGCCGTCGCCGCGCTGACGGGCGGCGAGGTCCCGGAGCTCGCCCTCGAGCGCCCCGCCAACGCCGACCACGGCGACTACGCGACCAGCGTGGCGATGCGACTCGCACCCGTGCTATCACGCAAGCCGCGGGAGATCGCGGAGGAGCTGGCCACGGCCATCGGGTCCATCCCGGGCGTCGCATCCGTCGAGATCGCCGGTCCCGGGTTCATCAACATCCGCCTCGGCGAGCAGTGGTACCGCGACGCGCTCAGCGACATGCTGGCCGCCGACGCGGACTTCGGGCGGCGTCCGTTCGCACCCGGCGTCGAGACGCTGGTCGAGTTCGTCTCCTCGAACCCCACGGGCGATCTCACGATCGGATCGGCACGCAACGCCGCCTACGGCGACAGCGTCGCCCGCCTGCTCGAGTTCATCGGCGAGCAGGTGACGCGCGAGTACTACATCAACGACGCCGGCAATCAGGTGGCGCTGTTCGGCCAGTCCGTGCAGGCGCGCCGCCTCGGCAACGAGATCCCGGAGGGTGGCTATCCCGGCGATGAGGTGCAGGCGATCGCGGCGGAGCTGGACCTGGCCGATGACGCACCGCTCGAGGACTGGGTGGCCAAGGGCGTCGCCCTGATGGTCGAGCGGATCCGCGAGAGCCTCGCCAGCATGCGCGTCGAGTTCGACCTGTGGACGAGTGAGAAGGGGCTGCACGAGAGCGGCGCCGTCCGCGCGGCCATCGAGCGCGCCCGTACCCAGGGACGCATCTACGAGCAGGACGGCGCCACGTGGCTGCGTACGACAGACTTCGGTGATGACAAGGACCGCGTGCTGCTCAAAGCCGATGGGGAGCACACCTACTTCGCCTCCGATCTGGCGTACGTGGACCTCAAGTTCCAGCGCGGCGCGACACACGCGATCTACGTGCTCGGCGCCGATCACCACGGCTACATCCAGCGTCTCAAGGCCGGCGCCCAGTGCCTCGGCTACGACCCCGAGCACGTGGAGTGCCTGATCTACCAGCTGATCACCGTGTCCGGTGAGCGCATGGGCAAGCGCCGGGGCAACGTGATCACCCTGACGGAGCTGACCGACGCCATCGGTGTCGACGCCGCCCGCTACTTCCTCGTGCAGCGCTCCCACGACCAGACGCTCGACATCGATCTGGATCTCGCGGTCGAGGCGAGCAGCAAGAACCCCGTGTATTACGTCCAGTACGCCCATGCCCGCTGTGCGTCGATCCTCCGGAAGGCCGCAGACGAGGGGCTGGCACTCGACGGCGTCGGGAACGCGCATGTCCCCGAGGCGCCCGAGATGACGCTGATCCGCCGGCTCGCCGAGTGGCCCGAGGTGGTGGCCAGCGCCGCCGAGCTGCGTGCGCCACACCGCATCGTGTCGTGGATGCACGAGCTGGCGGCCGATTTCCACGCCTTCCATCACGACCTGTACGTGCTGCACGAGGACGCCGACACCCGCGCCTTCCGACTCAGCGCCGTACGCGCGACGCGCGAGGCTCTGGAGCGCGCCCTCGGCCTGATCGGCGTAAGCGCCCCGGACCGCATGTGATCGACGTCCGCAGCATCCAGGCCGACGAGGGCGAGCTGCTGCGCGAGGTGCGCCTCGCTGCGCTCCAGAGCGCACCAGCGGCCTTCCTCGAGACGTACGACGAGGTGGCTGCCGACCCGGCCGACGTCTGGGCCGCACGCGCCGCCGCGAGCACGGGGGAGGGGGATCAGCTGATCATGGTCGCCCTCGCCGACGGGCGTCCCGTCGGCATGGCCGGCATCGCCCGGGAGATCGGACAGCGCCGTCGTCATCGGGCCACCCTCTGGGGCGTCTGGCTGGATCCCGCGCACCGCGGCCGCGGGGTCGGCCGCCAACTCGTCTCCACGGCACTCGACTGGGCCCGTGACCGCGAGGTGCGAGCCGTGTACCTCGAGGTGGTCGAGAACGAGGATCCCTCGTGGAGCCTGTACGGGCGCCTGGGGTTCGTTCGGCGCGAGGTCGACCCCTTCGGCGCGCATGTGGATGGCCATGATGTGGCGCTCGAGCACCTCGTGCTCGTGCTCTGACGAGGGGTATCGGCCGTGGCGCAGAATGCTGCGATGTATAATCTGCAGCACAAAAGTTGTTAAGACGCGCACGCGCGTCATCTCCCCGTCCCACACCGCAAGGAGCGTCCATGAGCAGCACCGCCGCGCCCGTCCTGACCGCCGCCGACTACAAGGTCGCCGATCTCTCCCTGGCCGATTGGGGCCGCAAGGAGATCACGATCGCCGAGGGCGAGATGCCCGGGCTGATGGCGCTGCGCGAGGAGTACGGTGCCAGCCAGCCGCTCGCCGGCGCGCGCATCACCGGATCGCTGCACATGACGATCCAGACGGCCGTCCTGATCGAGACGCTCGTGGCGCTCGGCGCCGAGGTCCGCTGGGCCAGCTGCAACATCTTCTCGACGCAGGATCAGGCTGCCGCCGCCGTCGTGGTGGGGCCGCATGGCACCGTCGATGAGCCCCGCGGCATTCCGTGCTTCGCCTGGAAGGGCGAGACGCTGACCGAGTACTGGTGGTGCACCGACCGTGCGCTGACGTGGCCCGAGGGCGGCCCGAACATGATCCTCGACGACGGCGGCGACGCGACGATGCTCGTGCACAAGGGCCGCGAGTTCGAGCTCGCCGGAGCCGTGCCGAATCCGGACGACGCCGAGTCCGAGGAGTTCCAGGTCTTCCTGACGCTGCTGCAGGAGTCCGTCGCCAACGAGCCCAGCAAGTGGACGACCATCGCCGAGGGCATCAAGGGCGTCACCGAGGAGACCACCACCGGCGTGCTGCGCCTCGGGCAGATGGCGGAGGACGGCAGCCTGCTGTTCCCGGCCATCAACGTCAACGACTCGGTCACCAAGAGCAAGTTCGACAACCTCTACGGCTGCCGCCACTCGCTCGTCGACGGCATCAACCGCGGCATCGACCTGATGCTGGCCGGCAAGTCCGCCGTCGTCTGCGGCTACGGTGACGTCGGCAAGGGCTCGGCCGAGTCCCTCCGCGTGCAGGGTGCCCGCGTGGCGATCGCCGAGATCGATCCGATCTGCGCGCTGCAGGCCCTGATGGAGGGCTACGAGGTCGTCCGCCTCGACGACGTGATCCACACGGCGGATCTCGTCATCACGGCGACCGGCAACCGCGACATCGTCACGGTCGAGCACATGGCCAAGATGAAGCACAACGCCGTCGTCGGCAACATCGGCCACTTCGACAACGAGATCGACATGGCCGGCCTCGCCGCCTATCCGGGCATCGAGCGCGTCAACGTCAAGCCGCAGGTCGATCAGTGGGTCTTCCCCGACGGCAAGGCGATCATCGTGCTGTCCGAGGGCCGTCTGCTCAATCTGGGCAACGCCACCGGCCATCCGAGCTTCGTGATGAGCGCGTCGTTCACCAACCAGACGATCGCGCAGATCGAGCTGTACGGGAACACCGAGGCCTACCCGCTGGGCGTGCACGTCCTGCCCAAGCACCTGGACGAGAAGGTCGCACGGCTGCACATCGCCGCCCTCGGTGGCACGCTGACGGAGCTCCGTGACGATCAGGCCGCCTACATCGGCGTGCCCGTCGAAGGCCCGTACAAGAGCGACACGTACCGCTACTAGAGCGCGTGGTTCGATGGGAGGCGGTGGGCCGGATGCGATCCGATCCACCGCCTCCCTTCGCGTTCCCGCGCCCGCCCGCGACGGCATCGGCGCGACGCAGCGTCCGCATCGCGCCCGTCCCGGCTACGACGTCATCGAGTAGGGTCGGCGAATCGGGTCCAGACGTTCCCGAAGAGCCGGCGGACACGCGCGTTGCGCGCGGTCCCGTCGACGAACCCCATCGTGCCCGGCGAGAAGACGCGGCCTCCACCGGGGCGATCGATGAGGACCATGGCTGCCGACTGCACCGGCCGATCGGGTGCGCGCCAATCCAATTCCGCGAGCACCGTCATGCCCACAGGGCTCTGCGGGCCGAAGCCGTCGATCTCACCGCCGGCGTACGCGAGCACGTCACCCGCCTGCAGTCCGGTGCCGCGGAAGGCCCACGGCGCTCGACGCAGCCCCGCCGCTGTCACACGCAGCGGCCCAGGTGACCCGACGGACCAGCAGCAACCGGTGTACTGCACCCCGGTGACGAGGGCGTCGTTCAACTGCGGCGACCGCTGCGGTCGGGCCAGCAGACGGACGCCACCGCCCCGAACGTCGACCAGGGCGTAGAACCCGTTCGCCGAGGCGTAGAGGAAGTCGCCGCCGCCCAGTTGGTAGGCCCGCACGCGTTCGAACAGGCGCCGTGTGTAGTACTCCGTATGACCGAGGAAGAGCACCGAAGAGTAGCGGCGTACCGTGGCGTCGCCCATGCGCTCCAGCTGCACGTCCGTCACGAACGCGGCCGGCAGGCGCTCCGCTCCCCCGAGCAGACGCCACGTGCGCATGAATCCATCGGTGTGCGTGGCATCCTGCTCGCGCCCGGCCGTTCCCGGGGCGGCCAGACCCGCGGTTTCGTACGGCGCGCGCAGGAGCGTCGTCCGCGAGGCCGGTGTCTCGTAGTGGCTGTCCGGGCGACCGTCACGGTCGCCATCGTGCTCGTTGTACACGCTCCACGTCAGGTAGGGCATCACGATCAGCGTGGTTCCGGCTGCGGGGTGCGCGAGGTCGGGAGGATGCACGAGCAGTGGCAGCGCGCGCCAGCCGCTGCGAGAGCCCGTGGTCACGATCAGCCGGTGCAGGCCCGGTCGGAGGTCGGGCGGCAGTCGGTACGTCATGCGCCCCGGAGACCGGCTCACCGCGTCCCGCACCGCGTCCTCGGGGCGTGCGTCATCCGCCCCGATCCCGATGGTGACGGTGGCGCGCTCCGAGAGCACCACGAGCGGCACCAGGGCGCCGGGCGCGAATCCCGTGTCGGCATCGATGTAGGCCGCGAGAACACGCAGGTGCACCGCGATGGGCTGTGCCGCGCATGCGCCGTCCTCCGAGCAGGCTCGGGCGACGTACGGACCGTCGGAGAGCAGACCCGCGGCGCCGTGGCCGTTCCACCTGAGGCGTACCCGGCCACTGCGCGGGACGGTCGCCCGAGGACCGCGCGCCACGATCGTCGAGGTGCCGAGCGAGCGCCCTTCGGAGACCACCAACCGGATGCGGTCGCCCGGCCGCGCCCGGACGTCGACGTGCACGACATCGCCGCGGCCGTCGCCGTCCGGGGAAAATGTCACGGCATACCCGTCTGTCGAGCGCCCGTCGCCGGGAGCGACCCGCGGTCCGGCATCCACGACGGCGGTCGCTGACGCGCCCGCTGCCGCCCCGCACGTGAGCACGAACGCGGCCGTGGCGACGGCGAGGAATCGCAGCGCACGGAGGGTGGATGGACGTGGAAGGACGGACATGGGCGACACGGGCGCTTGCGGAGTTCATCCGTATGATGAGGCATATGGACCCGTCGGACCGTTCTGCGCGTCGTCGCGCCCGTGCCAACCGCCGTCGGCGCCGTACCGCATTCGTGCTCGCCGCCGCCGTGCTGATCGCCGTTCTGGCCGCGGGTGGCTGGTGGGCCAATGCGCAGCGCAATCCGGACGCGGTGATCGGGAATGCCACGGAGGAGTTCGTCCCGCCGGCGGCGGCATCGACCGCCGCCGGCGACACCACCGCGGGGCCGGTCGATTGGCCGACGTACGGCTACGACAATGCACGGACGCGGTGGAATCCATCCCTCCGCCTGCGTCCCCCGTTCCGCGAGGTGTGGCGGCTCCGGACCCGCAACCTGCTGGAGTTCCCGCCGATCGTCGCCGACGGCCGCCTGTTCACCACCCAGCTGCTCGGCCGCGTGTTCGCGGTCGACGCAGCCACTGGTCGCTGGCTCTGGCGCAAGAACCTGCGCCACTGCGCGCCGGCGTCTCCCGCCTACGCAGACGGCATCGTCTACGTCTCCTTCCTCGCTGCCGTTCCCTGCCCCAAGGATGGGGATCGGCTGCAGGGCGGAGCCGTGTACGCGTGGGACGCCGAGACCGGCGCGACTGTGTGGCACCGTGAGCTCTCGCCGACCGAGTCGTCGCCGCTCGTGGTCGACGGTGTGGTCTACGTCGGCGCCTGGGATGGCCGGCTCTACGCCCTCGACGCCCGGACGGGGGCGACCCGCTGGTCCACCGATCTTGGTGCCCAGATCACCTCGTCGGCGTCGTGGGCCGACGAAACCGCCACCGGCGGGGATCCGGCGGTTGTGATCGGCACGAACGACGGCAGCGTCTTCGCGGTCGATGCAGCTTCGGGTGCGATCCGGTGGAAAGCCCAGAGCAACGATCGCCTCGGCTCCGGGCGAGAGTATTTCTACGCGACGCCGACCATCGCCTACGGCCGCGTCTACATCGGCAACACCGACGGCTGGATGTACGCCTTCGGTGCCCGTACCGGCAAGCTCGTCTGGGCGCAGGCCGCCGGCAGCTACGTGTACACGGCCGCGGTGGCGGCTGATGGCGTGATCTACATCGGCACGTACGACGGCTACGTGATCGCGTACGACGCGGCCACAGGGCTCGAGAACTGGCGCGTATCGGTGCCCGGTGCCGTGCATGGTGCACCAACGCTGATGGACGGGTTGCTGTACTTCTCGACCTGCTCCTGGTGCGGTCAGCGCGGCGTGCGTCCGTCCAAGCGCGGGCCGAGCCATACCTACGCTCTCGACATCGCGACACGCCGCATCGTGTGGACGTACAAGGACGGCAAGTACTCGCCGCTGGTCTCCGACGGCGTCCGCGTCTATCTCGCGGGAACGGGCATCGTGTACGCCCTCGAACCGGCGCCGTAGCGGTCGCGGGGAGCGGCGCCTACGGCGCAGCGCTGCCGACCACGGTGCCGTGGTCGGCCTGCCGGTCGGCACCACGAGCGCTACCCGCCGCTCTCGTCCGCCGACGCCAGGCGGTGCGAGGCATCGCCGGCTATGGACAGGGAGCGCTGGAACGCGCAGTGCCTGCGAGATGCACGATGACGTAGATCCGCTGGTCCGGGTTCGCGGACCAGGTCGGCCTGGTGCCGCTGCCGCTGACACGCACGCGCCCAGCGCCGACCGCTGAGTAGCCGGTGTCGGCGACGTTCCAGGCGAGCGACCGGTGTGTCGAGCCGCTGTTCGTGTTCCACGGCGCCTGCAGGCCGCTCAGGCTCTGCGACCAGCTGCCCACGCTGGCGCCGGAGAAGGCGACCGCGAACGAGCGACTCACCGACGTGATGGAGACCGAGGCGGTGTTGACCCACGCCTCGACCGTGAGTGACGTGATCTGCGTGTCCGCGTCCGGGATCGCGTAGTCGGAGACCTGCTGGAACGCGTTCCCCGTCACGACGAAGGTACCCGTCGCGGCCGCGTACGGGGTGACGGTCGTGCACGTCGCTGCGTTCGGGTCCTCGCCGTTGCCGAGCATCGCTGAGGTGAGGCGCGGCACAGCGCCGCTGGTGCTGATCAGGCGGTATCCCAAGATCCCGACGCCCACGGCGCATACCGCGCCGAGCAGGGCCAGCGGGACGAGCAGCACGAGCGATGCATCAGCGAGGCGTCGGCGCATGTCAATGAGCGTCGCGAACGCGGATCTGGGGCTGTTGCGCAGTCGGCATGCGGTACACGGGATGTGATCCTAGGGCATCGACAGCGGTGCTCGCCGCCCGCGATCCGGGGAACCGCAATTGCGTCTTGCGCCTCCCGTGTCGCCGGTCTGGTGTGGTCGTCGGAGCTACGAGCAGTCGGTTGGCTCGCGTGATGTGCCGGTGATGTGCACGATCACCGAGATGCGCTGGTCGCCCGACGCACCGCTCTGCGGCCACGTCCCAAGGGTGCCCGCGCCGGTCACGCGCACGCGCCCCTCTGCCTCTGTGTCGTAGCCCGTGTCGACGACGTTCCAGGCGAGCGACCGGTGTGTTGAACCGCTGTTCGTGCTCCACGGCGCCTGCAGGCCGCTCAGGGTCTGCGACCAGCTGCCCACGCTGGCGCCGGAGAAGGCGACCGTGAACGAGCGGCTCGCCGATGTGATGGGGACCGAGGCGGTGTTGACCCAGGCCTCGACCGTGAGTGACGTGATCTGCGTGTCGTTGTTCGGGATCGTGAATGCCGACTGCGCGTTGTAGGTGTTGCCGGTCACGGTGAACGGTCCCGTGGCCGCCTCGTACGGGAAGTACGCGTAGCACGTGGGCGGCGAGGACGGATCGCCGGCGCATCCCCGGCCTGAGAGCGCACCGGTGGGCACGG